>CAZRCB010000014.1:0-26463 GCA_964598455.1 uncultured Flavobacterium sp. | reverse complement strand
CAAAAAAGTAAATTCTGTTGAAGAAGCACTCTCAGGGATTCAAGACGGCATGACTATTATGCTTGGCGGTTTTGGGCTTTGTGGAATTCCAGAGAATTCAATTGCAGAACTTGTCCGCAAGAATGTTAAAGAGCTAACTTGTATTTCGAATAATGCAGGTGTTGATGATTTTGGCCTAGGTCTCTTACTACACAAGAAACAAATCAAGAAAATGATTTCGTCTTATGTAGGTGAAAATGCAGAATTTGAACGTCAGATGCTTAGCGGCGAACTCGAAGTCGAACTCACCCCACAAGGAACTTTAGCCGAAAAATGTCGTGCGGCACAAGCGGGAATACCGGCGTTCTATACACCAGCTGGATACGGAACTGAAGTAGCAGAAGGAAAAGAAGTCAAAGAGTTCAATGGTAAACCCCATATATTAGAACACGCATTTGAAGCTGATGTCTCAATCGTAAAAGCATGGAAGGGCGACCACGCAGGAAACCTTATTTTTAAAGGAACCGCTAGAAACTTCAACCCATGTATGTGTGGCGCTGCAAAAATCACTATTGCAGAAGTAGAAGAATTGGTTCCGGCAGGAGAACTTGACCCGAATCAGATTCATATTCCAGGGATTTTCGTACAAAGAATCTTCCAAGGAGAGATATACGAGAAAAGAATTGAACAAAGAACCGTTAGAAAAAGAGCATAGATTATGTTAGATAAAGTAGGAATTGCAAAACGCATCGCACAAGAACTCAAAGACGGCTATTTCGTAAACCTCGGTATCGGCATACCGACTTTAGTCGCAAATTATATTCCCGATGGCATCAACGTAGAGTTTCAAAGCGAAAATGGCGTACTCGGTATGGGACCCTTCCCTTTCGAAGGCGAGGAAGATGCAGATATTATCAATGCGGGAAAACAAACTATCACAACGCTTAAAGGAGCTAGCTTCTTTGACTCGGCAACTAGTTTTGGGATGATTAGAGGGAAACACGTTGACCTTACTATCCTAGGTGCGATGGAGGTCTCTGAAAATGGCGATATAGCCAACTGGAAAATCCCTGGGAAAATGGTCAAAGGAATGGGTGGCGCGATGGATTTAGTTGCCTCAGCTGAGAATATTATCGTAGCGATGATGCACGTGAATAAAGCTGGCGAATCTAAAATTCTTAAAAAATGTAGCCTTCCGCTTACAGGAGTAAATTGTGTTAAGAAAGTCGTTACAGAAATGGCCGTACTAGAAGTAACCGATAAAGGCTTTAAACTCCTAGAAAGAGCTCCAGGCGTATCAGTTGAAGACATTATCAAAGCCACTGAAGCAGACCTAATCATTGAAGGTGATATTCCAGAAATGAAAATAAACTGATTCTCCTTAGAGTATTAGAAAAAACACAACATCTAAAAGGAGTGCCAGAAATTGCACTCCTTTTTTTTATGCTATAACATTTGATTTTCTATTAAAGTAACCTAAAAAGCAGATTAAATCTCTCTGCTAGTTCACTACTAGAACCTCTACAAATTGAATAAAAATAGCACTAAAATTTCACTAAATGAGATTTAATTGCTAAAAATTTTATAAAATATTTTAACCTAGCAACTTAAGTCTTAATCAACTGACTAAAAGAGACTTAAATGGCCTAAATTTAGTTAAACCAAACAACTTATACGTGTTAATTTATCAGAAAACTCAACTATTATTTGTTAAAACAAAAATTAAATATATATTTTGCGCAGTGTTTAACAAATTAAAAAAATAAAATGAGAAAGATTTTATTAAAATCAGCAATTATTGCTGTGTTATTTGCATTCGCAGCTTGTAGCAGCGATAGTGGAGGATCTAGCTGTAACGAAGCAGCTCTTCAAGCTGAACTTGAAGCAGCAGAGAAGAAGTACAAAGAAACTGGAAGTAACGAAGACTGCCTTGCCGCTGTTGATGTTATCAAAAAAGCTTTAGCTAACAAATGCATTAACCAAGAAGAAGCTGATAGTTATGGAAAGGACTTACCTTGCTACACTAATTGCGATTCTCTAGAAGCTGAATTTGAAGCGGCAGTTGAGAAGTACCTAACTAGTGGAAGCAATGCAGACTGTCTAGCCGTTGTAGACGTTATCAATAAAGCTTTAGCTAATAAATGTATCACCCAAGAAGAAGCTGATTCTTATGGAGCGGGGCTAGATTGCTATTCTAGTGGTGGTAATACGGGTGGAGATGATGAAAGTGAAATGTAATTTATTACAAAAAAACTTATCTTTATTACCTCTTACAGAAAGCTGTCAATTTATATTGACAGCTTTTTTTGTTTTATATTACACCCTTAAACAAGACAAAACTCACATAAAACTACAAGAATTAGATTTTTAGCCTCTGAATAGTCTTTATCCGAATAAATTATTTTAATTTGTACCACTTATCTAATTATAATACCGCCTACTTATGTCAGAGAACACTGCAAAACTAAGCAAGACTATAAAATCTTTCAATAAAACCTTTTGGCTCGCCAGCTTTATGGAGCTGATGGAGCGTTGGGGTTGGTACGGGATTTACACCCTCTTCGGATTATATCTTGTGGGTTCTACAGATGAAGGCGCCTTGGGCTTCAACCACATCCAGAAAGGAAGCATTATGGGTAATATCGTAGCCATACTCTACCTACTTCCGTTATTCTTCGGAGTGATTGCCGACAGAATTGGCTACAAACGCTCATTGACCATCGCATATATCTTGATGATTGTTGGATATTATATGCTAGGTGAAGTAACTTCGTATAGTAGCGTATACGGAGTATTCTTACTAGTTGCTGTGGGTGCGGCATTTTTTAAACCAGTTGCATCAGCAATTGTCGCTAGAAACACTGATGAAACCACCGGAACGATGGGCTTTGGTATTTTTTATATGATGGTAAATGTGGGCGGATTTATTGGTCCGTCAATGTCATCACACCTTAGAACACAATACGGCTGGAAGATTATCTTTATCCAAGCGGCTGTTGTCATCAGCATTAACCTCATCGTTTTATTGCTTTTCTACAAAGAACCAAAAGTAGAAAAACCAAAAGACTCTATAGCAAAAGCCATCAAAGACTCTGTATTGAATATCTTCGAAGCTCTAAAAGACAAGCGCCTTCTAATTCTGCTTGTACTTATGATAGGATTCTGGACAATGTTCAATCAATTATTCAACACTTTACCTAACTTTATAGAAGATTGGGTGGACTCTTCTGCCATAAGCGACAGTATTCATGAGAATCTACCATTTTTAGCACAGACCTTTACGCAAGACGGCCAAGTGAAACCGGAGTGGTTTACGAATATTGATGCGTTTATGATTATAATGCTTCAGGTATTTATCTCATTTGCCGTAATTAAGATGAGCCATATTAGCGCAGTTATCAGAGGAGCCATCATTGCTTCCATCGGAGTTGGGCTTACTTTTTATACTAACAATGTCATGTTTACTATAATAGGAACTATGATTTTTGCTATTGGAGAAATGATGTCTAGCCCTACGGTCTCTTCGTTTATCGCACTTATTACACCAAAAGGAAAAGAAGGCTTATACCAAGGCACCTATTTCTTGCCTGTTGCTGCAAGTTATGCAATCACCAAATTTATCTCAGGAGACTTATACCAAAAATGGTCAGATAAACTTTCGCTTTTACAAAACGAAATGGGCAAAAGAGCTATTGATATGCCTCAGGTTGTGAGTAAAGAACAGTTTATAGAACAGGGCTCTGCCAGCCTTGGGATGAGCATTACAGATTTTGAAAACCAGTTTAATCTCAAAGATAAAGATTTGGATTATCCCACTATCGGGCAAAATTTCACCCAATATGCATCTGAGAAAGGAATTGATATTTCAAATATTCACTTGCCGTTTTCTAAGAGCGAATACTTTGCACTAGCCGAACAAAAACTAGGCATGTCACACTGGGAAATGACCGATATGCTTTGGGATATTTATGAGCCAAACAAACTCTGGATTGTAATTTTTGGAATTGGGGTTTTCTCTATAATCTCACTTTCGATTTACAACCATTATATTATCAAGCCTCTAGAGAATAAGACTAAGACTCAATAATCTATTATTTTTTAGAATTCAAATCAAAATAATTGTTTACCTTTCGGGTTCAAAAAACAAAACTCATATAGAATGACTACAGAAACAGCTAATCCAGATTTTTTTAAATCAAAAGTACTAGGGCATCCATCAGGATTATTCGTATTATTCTTTACTGAAATGTGGGAGCGTTTCTCGTTCTATGGGATGAGAGTTTTATTAGTTCTCTTTTTAACAGCTGCTTTATCAGGAAACAACCCAGGAATGGGTTGGTCTGCCGAACATGCCGGAGCTTTATACTCTACTTACGCCATGCTTTTATACATCACTCCTATTTTTGGAGGGATTATAGCCGACCGATTTATAGGTTATCGTTGGGCTGTGGTGATAGGTTCTATAATTATGACTCTTGGTCACGTAATTATGTTCTTTAATTCTGAAATCGCCTTATATTTCGGACTAGGATGTCTGGTAATCGGAACTGGTTTTTTCAAACCTAATATGACTTCTATTTTATCTGAAATGTACAAAGCTTTCCCAGAGAAAAAAGATGGCGCTTATACCATTTTCTATATGGGAGTAAATGCAGGAGCCTTTTTTGGGATGATGCTTTGTGGTTATTTAGCATCAAATCTAGGATGGCACTACGGATTTGGGCTTGCAGCTATATTTATGTTTTTAGGAACACTTCAATTCTGGCTTGCCAAACCTTTATTCGGAAGCATCGGAGAAGTGCCTAAGAAACGAGACTCAAACAACAATAAAGTTGTAATAGAGGGCGAAATCATAGAAAAAAGAAACCTGTTTACAACCTTAGACTACATACTCATTGCGTTTGCCACTATTGCAGGATTATTGTTCGCTTTTGATGCGCCACTATACACAATCGGGCAAATTGATTTATTACCGAGTTTTGGTTCTGGAGAAGACACCATTAGAGGGATGTATATTTTAGTTTTTGCAGGGCTTATTGCTTTCTTATTCTTAATAATTTCAAGACTAATGCGATACGAAAAAGTCATTCGTGACAGAATGATTGCTGTAATTATCTTTGCATTCTTCACTATTTTCTTTTGGATGAGTTTTGAACAAGCCGCCTCTTCGTTAGTATTATTTGCTAGAGACAGCGTTGACAGAAGCTTAGCTGGTACTTCGTTGACTGTGTTTAACGTAATCAACTCGTTGCTCACTATCGTGCCCTTGATTTTCATTTCTTACGTATTGTACTTACTTGCCAAAGAAACGTGGCAAAAGGCGAAAGTAACCAATATCGTATTGGCTATAACTTTCTTGATTGTTTGGGGAGTGGCTCTATGGATGCTTACTAATGAATTTTCTAAAGAAGCTTCAGAAATTGATCCGTCTTGGTACTCTATCCTGAACTCTTTCTTTATTATTGCCTTTGCTTCATCAGTTTCAAAAATATGGGACTCTAAGTACAACCCACCAGCAGCCTTTAAGTATGGTTTAGGACTTATCATAATGGCAATTGGATTCGGACTATTAGCCTATGGATCACACGGAATCGAAGAAGGCGTAAAAGTATCTATGCTTTGGCTAATTTTAGCATATTTGTTCCATACCCTCGGAGAACTTTGTTTGTCTCCTGTAGGCTTATCTTATGTATCTAAATTAGTACCTGCCCGAATGATTGCCTTTATGTTTGGTATGTGGTATCTAGCTATTGCAATCGGAAACAAACTTGCAGCCTTACTTGGAGGTCAGATTGATAATATTACCCAACAATATTCATTGTCAACTTTCTTTTTGATTTTCACAATAGTACCTACGATAGCAGGAATACTAATTATGTTATTAAACCCATTACTCAAGAAATTGATGCACGGAGTGAAGTAATTTCTACACCCTATACAATTATAAAAGAGCCTGAAATACAGCTCTTTTTATGAACAACATTATCAGAAAAACATTTGTATTTTTGTGTCTGGAAAACAATTGAATGGAAAAGTTAAGAACGGTAACCGTTACCCGATATATCACGCCACTTCGCGAAGGAGGGTCGCTTCCCGCTTTGGCTGATGCAGACGACGGATTCAAATATGTTTTGAAATTCAGAGGAGCAGGCCATGGAGTCAAGGCACTTATTGCCGAACTTCTCGGAGGAGAAATTGCACGTGTGTTAGGACTTCGAGTGCCAGAATTAGTATTTGCCCATTTAGACGAAGCATTTGGTCAGACAGAAGGAGATGAAGAAATCCAAGATTTGCTACAAAGCAGCAAAGGACTCAACCTCGCTATGCACTTCTTGTCTGGTGCACTTACGTTTGATGTTTCTGTAAATAGCTGTGAGAAGCTCCTCGCCTCTCAAATTGTATGGCTTGATGCTTTTATCACCAATGTAGATAGAACTTTCAAAAATACCAATATGCTCTTGTGGCACAAAGAACTTTGGCTCATCGACCACGGAGCTTCATTCTATTTTCATCATTCTTGGAACAACCATACCGAAAGCGCTAAGACTGGATTTCCTCTTATCAAAGACCATGTTTTATTGCCTTTTGCCTCAGAATTAGCCAAGGTTGATGAGGCTTTTCGAGCGATTCTTACCCAAGAAGTATTGCGAGATATTACTGACCTTATTCCTGATGAATGGCTGATGTGGGAAGGAAGTGATGAAAATCCTTCAGAAATAAGAAATACCTATTTTGAGTTTCTAAGAACCCGTTTAGCTCACTCTGATAATTTTGTAAAACAAGCACAAGATGCACGAAAAACACTTATATGAATATGCAGTTATTCGTGTATTTCCGAGAGTGGAAAGTGACGAATTCATCAATGTAGGCTTGCTTTTATTTTGCAAAAGACAGAAATATTTGCGTGCTGAAATAAAATTAGACCAGAACAGATTTAGAACCTATCCCACAGAGTTAGACCTTGACCAACTCAAAATCAATTTAAATTCATTTCTAAGAATTGCCCAAGCTGAGAAAGAAGCTGGACCAATAGCCTTATTAGAGGTGTCAGAGAGATTTCGATGGCTTAGTGCTGTGCGTAGCTCGTGCATTCAGACCTCAAGACCTCATTGTGGTTTTGCAACCAATCTAGATCTAACTTTTGAGGAAATTTTATCTGAATATATAATTTAACAAACCTACTCGACCTAGAATATTAAAACATTTTATATCTTAGACGACTGAATTGGTGCAACATTTGCTTAGTAATAGTTTCACTTTAAAAAAACAGTAAGAATGCGAAAGATATTTTTTATATTATTATTTGTAAGTCTTGGAGTGGTCTCTCAGGCTCAAACCATCAACTGGGTTACTTTTAACGAGGCAATAGAACTTCAGAAAAAGAATCCGAAACCTATCTTTATGGACGTTTATACAGATTGGTGTGGTCCTTGTAAAATGCTCGACAAACAAACCTTTCAGAATGCTGATGTGGTAAAGTTTGTCAACGATAATTACTACGCCGTAAAATTCAACGGAGAAGGCAAAGAAACAATTACTTATCAAGGGCATACCTTTGGGAATCCGCAGTATGTAGAAGGGAAATCAGGGCGTAACGCCGTTCACGATTTTACAAAAGCACTAAAAGTAAATGCTTATCCTACGATGTTATTCTTTGACAAAGAAGGCAATTTGGTACAGCCTCTCAAAGGTTTTTATAAACCAAAACAAATCGAAATCTATTTAAAAGTTTTTGCAAAAGACGATTATAAGAGCTTTGATACACCTGAAAAATGGACCGCTTATCAAGCAAATTTCAAAGGTTCGTTTGTAGAATAAATATATTTTATTAGATTTGAACAATCAAAATTTTCTAACACTTAACCTAAACAATATGAAAAAGATATTATTTATCGCCTTAGCACTCTTCGGCCTTACGGTTTCTGCTCAAGATGGAGCTGATCTTAAAGACATGTATCGTGCAGCTGAAAAAAACACAATAGAGCAAGCTAAACAAATTGCTGAGGTATTAAACCTAAACGACAAGGCTTTTTATCTTATTAAAGATGCATTAGAAGAAAAGAATAATATGTTGGCACAAAACCCAACTCTATCTAAAGAAAGAAAAGCACACCTTGTGGAATACACAACTAACAAAATCAAAGAAGTGCTTACTGATGCAGAGTTTGAGAAGCTAGTTTACCACAAAGATTTATTTGCTAAGATTCAATCAACCGAATTGATTAAGAAAAAATAAATAGTTCTTTTGTTGCTATAACACACTAATTAAAAAAGGTTCGATATCATCCGATTTCGAACCTTTTTTAGTTATACTTATGGCTAGTTATACTTATACAAAAACCAAGATAAAGTAGTTTTTCTTACCTCTTTGCAACAACACAAACCTGTTGTTTATAAGGTCATTCTCAGTCAATATAAAGTCTTCTTGTACTTTCTCTCTATTCACCGAAATTGAATTTTCTCCTAAGGCTCTACGCGCTTCTCCATTTGATTTCAAGAAACCTGACTTTGCGTTTAAGACCTCTACGATATCTATACCTGAATCAAGAAGCTCTGATAGCGGAATCTCTGCTTGAGGAACACCATCAAACACCTCTAAAAAGGTTTGAGAATCCAATTTTTTCAGGTCTTCTGAAGTTGAGTTTCCGAATAAAATATTCGAAGCTTCAATTGCCTTGTCTAGTTCTTCTTGTGAGTGTACAAAAACAGTTATTTCTTCTGCCAAGCGCTTTTGTAGTAGGCGCAAGTGTGGTGCCTCATTGTGCGCAACAATAAGGTTTTCGATAGTTTCTTTGTCTAAGAAAGTGAAGATTTTGATGTATTTTTCTGCGTCAGCATCTGAGGTATTAATCCAATATTGATAGAATTTATATACGGATGTTTTATCTGCATCGAGCCATATATTTCCACCTTCAGATTTACCGAACTTAGTCCCGTCTGCCTTAGTCACCAGCGGACAAGTCATTGCATAAGCCTTAGATTCTTCTCCAGGCGTCATACGTCTGACAAGCTCTGTTCCTGTAGTAATATTTCCCCACTGGTCAGAACCCCCCATTTGCAACAAGCAGTTGTAGTTTTTATATAAATGATAAAAATCGTAACCTTGAATCAGCTGATAAGTAAATTCTGTAAACGACATTCCTGCACCATCGGCTGCAAAACGTTTTTTTACCGAATCTTTAGCCATCATATAATTGACTGTAATTCGCTTACCCACATCACGAGCGAAATCAATAAACGAGAAGTCTTTCATCCAATCGTAGTTATTCACCAGTTTTGGCGCATTAGCCTCTTTTGAATCAAAATCCAAAAACCTAGACAACACGCGTTTGATACCTGCAACGTTATCGGCTAAGATTTCTTCTGTAAGCAAATTTCTCTCATCTGACTTTCCTGAAGGATCTCCAATCATTCCTGTTGCACCTCCCACGAGCGCAATTGGGGTATGACCATAATTCTTTAGGTGAACCAATAAAATAATGGGCACTAAACTCCCAATATGAAGTGAGTCAGAGGTTGGATCAAAGCCTATATACGCAACCGTTGGTTCCTTAAGTAATTGCTCTTCAGTTCCGTCGATGATGTTGTGGACTAATCCTCTCCACTTAAGCTCTTCTACAAGATTTTTCATTTTCTAAAAATTTTAGCAAATATACTTGCCATTAACCGAACAGGCAAAAAATTAATGTATAATTAAGCCTTAAGTACTTCCTTGCCCATTAAAAAAAATCAAGAGTTGACCTCGCGGACAACTCTTGATTCGGATTGGTTGGTAATAATGAGACTCCTAGGGTCTTTATTGGACTATAACTTTTCGAGTTTGGGTAATATGTCCATCTTTAATAACCAGCATATATACACCTGGTTGCACATCCTGAAGGTTGATGTTTTGATTAATTTCGCCTGTATTTTGATAAATAGTTTCAATAACTTTTCTTCCTCTTATATCAAACACGCTAACATTTATATCTTGATTAGATCCAGTGTTAAAGCTCAAGGTGAAGTTTCCGTTATTCGGATTGGGATAGAGTTTGAAGTTATTCAGCTCAAAGTTATTGACTGTTGCAGTTGCAGTACAACCAAGATCAAGAGACCACGAGTTTAGAGTTCCGGTATCTCCGTTCCAGTTATCTGTTAGTATCAGCTTCCATTCTCCCTGCGCAGAAAGTCCGTTTAGACTTGATAAGTTTCCTATGGGCTTATAAGTCCCGATTGTCGGAGAAGCACAGACAATCAGTGGACCACTTTGATCAAAAGTAACGTTGATTCCTGATGAACTTGGGTTGTTACAAGTACGGTTCCACAGTATAACTTGAGTGCCATTTGGATGTTCTAGTCGGATAACCAAATCTCCATTCCAAGTATGATTGACATTCAAAGCTACTTTTAGATCTTGAATAGTAATATCTTCATCTATATGTATGGTTGAAACCAGGGGCGTTCCTGCAACGTTTGAGCCATTCCCATCTGGGATTGCCTGATTGACTTGATTGGTTACTATCGCACAGTTCCCGATAGTGAATGGAGCTGCATTTACTGCATAGAATATATTCCCGACAGCCTCTACCATTATTCTCGCATTCGTAGCGGTTATGTTTGGGATTGAGACAATTTCAGAGCCATCATTTGGCGTATTTGAGGCCAACACATAGTCAAAGCTTTCGCCTCCGTTTGTTGAGAGCAATATGTTTACATTTTCTGTATTTACAGGTGCACCTGTGGTTCCTGCGACATCCCAAGTAATAGTCTGTGTAGAACTAGCTTCCCAGTTTACATTTGTAGTATTCTGTGATGTAACAACAAAAGGTCCGCTTGCGCTAGAGGTAGTCACTACCATGTTTACTCTAGCGAATTCTCCTCCGTTGGGATTGTTATCTCTCACAGTAAGAGCAAAGTTCATCGTTCTACCAACATTAGAGATAACTTCCCAAGTTGGCGTTAAATTCCCTTGTAATACACTATTAAAATTAGGCATATACCTATCGGGAGAAGTTGAAGGCGTCAGTGATCTGAAATTCGGGCCTGAGAAACTAGTTGCTGTTGGAGGTTGCGCTGAGGCTTGTGGATTGGTTTGCTCCCAGCAATATGTAAGTTGGTCACCGTCTGCATCTGTTCCGTTACCTCTCAATACAAAGGCCGTTCCTTTAGGTATGGTATAATTTGGTATAGAAGTAATCGTAGGCTTGGTATTCCCGTTACTAATATTAACCGAACAACTTCCCCAACCTTGTATAAAGTTTTTCATCTCTGCCAAACTGATAGCATTAAAATAGGCATCCGAATTACTCTGAACGTTCGGAGGGCAGATACCTGCATATCCCATGATTGTCGAACCGCTTCCTGGCTCTACTGAGGTTGTGTTACTCCTGTTTCCGTTACAGCTATTATTAAAAATATGATTAGCCCCGAACTGATGTCCCATTTCGTGTGCCACATAATCAATATCAAACGGATCTCCAATAGGACTACTCAGTCCTGTAACTCCTCTTGCCTTGTTGCTAGAGCAAGGAGAATATAGCTGCGCTAAACCTCCTCCACCAGTGCTTACGGTGTGTCCAATATCGTAATTGTTGAAACCGATTATGTTATTAATGACTGATTGACTTTGGTTAATCAAAGTACCAGCATTGTTATTGTCAAAGTTGTCTGAAGTAATAAAAATGATAGCGTCATTGTTCGGGACAAGCTCCATCGTAACAGACAATTCTCTTTCGTAAACGCCATTTACTCGAGTCATCGTAACATTCATCGCTGCCAGTACAGCAGCTTTTTTCTGAGCAACAGTACCCGAATTCAATCCAGCCATATTCACGTGAAAGGCTGCGTATTCGATAGTGCACGCCATCGCTAAGCGATATTTTCTGAGCGAGCCTTCTAATTGTTCTGCTTCCGCCTCAAAAGGCAAATTATGCATATCCGGCGATAACTCAGCTCCTACGCTTTCTGTGTGACAATCAAATGATTTGGTTGTATTTACATTATTTCTGAAATAGACCAGATAGTTGTTTAGGTCTGTGGTATAAGGGTCAATATACACAGTCTGTGAATTTCCTGAAAAAATCATACCGTGAAAACCAAAAAGAGTCGTACTAAAGCGGATCGTATTGCTCCTGTCATCGACTCCAATTCCCACATAAGACTTAATTCCTTCATACCTGTCGCTCAACTCTTTGTGCATTACTGCTGCTTCATAAACTTTATAGTTTTGCAATGTACCGTTTGCGCTTGGAAAGGCAAGTATCAGTTCAGACAAATTACCTGACTCTCTGGTTGGTGCAGCATCTAAGGCAGACTTGAGTTGGGCTAGGTTTAGGTTAAACACCTCTGAACGTGTAACTTCAGAGTCTCGATCAATTTTTTCTAAATTAGCGACTCTTTCGTGGGTGGTTCTTAACCAAAAATTCTCCTGTGCGTTAGCTCCGATAAAGAGCAGGCTTATCATAAGGATTATTACTGATTTTTTCATCTATTTTTGTTTTTGGTTTTATTTAGCGTTTCCAAATATATAGTTTTTTTTCTTATAAATATGTTTTATCAATAAAAGCAGTATATTTGATATTTAATCTTATCTAAAATGAACAATATCAAAGAATACATCAACACTAATAAGCAACGCTTTATAGATGAGCTTATAGAACTTCTAAAAATCCCTTCAGTTAGTGCTGACTCAGCCTATTCACAAGACGTTATTGACACTGCTGAGGCAGTAAAAAACAGTCTCGAAAAAGCGGGCTGTGACCTTGTTGAAATCTGCGAAACACCAGGATATCCGATTGTATATGCTGAGAAAATTATCGATAAAAACTTGCCAACAGTATTGGTTTATGGACATTATGATGTACAACCGGCAGATCCGATCGAACTTTGGGACTCTCCTCCTTTTGAACCTGTGATCAAAAAAACCGAGGCTCATCCGGAAGGAGCTATATTTGCTCGTGGCGCCTGTGATGACAAAGGACAGATGTATATGCATGTCAAAGCTTTTGAATATATGATTCAAAGCAATACACTTCCGTGTAACGTAAAATTTATGATCGAAGGTGAAGAAGAAGTAGGTTCGTCAAGTCTATCATGGTTTGTAAAGCGCAACCAAGCCAAACTAAGCAATGACGTAATTTTGATATCAGATACAGGAATGATCTCTAATACCCAACCCTCTATCACCACAGGCCTGAGAGGACTTAGTTATGTAGAGGTTGAGGTTACCGGACCTAACAGAGATCTACACTCAGGTTTATACGGAGGAGCAGTGGCAAATCCGATTAACGTGCTTACAAAAATGATTGCTTCTCTACACGATGAAAACAACAGAATTACGATTCCAGGTTTTTATGACAAGGTAGAAGAACTCTCAGCAGAGGAAAGAGCAGAAATGGCAAAAGCGCCTTTCTCATTAGATGAATATAAGAAAGCTCTTGAAATTCAGGATGTATATGGAGAAGCCGGATATGTAACTAACGAACGCAACTCTATACGTCCAACACTTGACGTGAATGGAATTTGGGGCGGATATATCGGCGCAGGAGCCAAGACAGTTATCGCTAGCAAAGCTTTTGCAAAAATATCTATGCGACTTGTCCCAAACCAAGACTGGGAAGAGATCACCGAATTATTTAAGAAGCACTTTGAGAGTATCGCTCCTAAATCAGTCACTGTAAAAGTACTTCCGCACCACGGTGGACAAGGATACGTAACGCCGATTGACAGTATCGGATACAGAGCTGCGAGCAAGGCTTATATGGATACCTTTGGCGTAAAGCCTATTCCGGTTCGTTCGGGTGGAAGTATTCCTATCGTAGCTTTATTCGAAGAGGAGTTAAAATCTAAAACCATCTTAATGGGATTCGGATTAGATTCAGATGCAATACATTCGCCAAATGAGCATTTTGGGGTATTTAACTACCTAAAAGGAATCGAAACTATTCCGTTATTCTATAAATACTTTACAGAATTATCTAAATAATCTATTCGAGGTAATTCTAAAAAAGAAAAAATATTATTTACACTACACAGTAAATAGCATTATCTTGTTTGCTCCAATTTGAACAAACAAGATAATTGCATTTCACATAAAAAATGATTTCAAGGAATACAATAGATACTGTTTTTGAAGTTGCACGCGTCGAGGAAGTCATCGGAGAATTCGTGCAACTCAAACGAGCAGGAAGTAACCTGAAAGGACTTAGCCCTTTTTCAGACGAAAAATCCCCATCCTTTATGGTTTCTCCATCCAAGCAAATCTGGAAGGATTTTAGTTCTGGAAAAGGAGGAAATGCAGTGAGCTTTTTGATGGAGCACGAGCACTTTTCGTATCCAGAAGCTATACGCTATTTAGCAAAAAAATACAATATAGAAATCGAGGAGACCGAGCAAAGTTCAGAAGAAAAAGAACAGGCTTCTGAGAAGGAAAGCATGTATTTGGTCTCCGAATTTGCTAAGGATTATTTTCATAAAATACTTCTAAACACTGAAGAAGGGAAAGCTATCGGGCTATCGTACTTTAAAGAACGTGGTTTTACGATAGAGACAATCAAAAATTTCAGCCTCGGATATTCTCCTGACCATTGGACCTCCCTAACAGACGAGGCAATCAAGAATGGCTATAACTTGGATTTTCTAGACAAAACAGGCTTGACTATAGTCAAAGATGATAAGAAATTCGACCGATTCAAAGGCAGAGTAATGTTTCCTATTCAGAGTATGTCGGGAAGAGTCCTCGGCTTTGGAGGACGAATTCTGGGCAGCGATAAGAAGGCGGCAAAATACCTAAACTCACCTGAGAGTGAAATCTATCATAAGAGTAAAATCCTATACGGAATATTTCAGGCAAAACAAGCCATCGCAAAACTAGACAACTGCTACTTGGTCGAAGGTTACACGGATGTTATCCAATTTAATCAATCAGGAGTTGAGAATGTTGTAGCCTCATCAGGGACTGCATTATCTTCAGATCAAATTCGCTTAATACGCAGGCTGACAAAGAACATTACGGTGCTTTTTGACGGAGATGCAGCAGGACTTCGCGCAGCTATCAGAGGAATTGATTTGATTCTAGAAGAAGGCATGAACGTGAGGGTTTGTACGTTCCCCACAGGAGAGGATCCAGATAGTTTTGCTCGAAAAGCATCTTTTGAGGAACTCACTTTATACCTAGAAGAAAACGCAAAGGATTTCATACAATTCAAAGCCTCACTTCTAGTCCAAGACACTAAGAATGACCCTATCAAAAAAGCAGAACTTATCCGCGATATGGTCAATAGTATCTCGAAGATTCCTGATCGCATCAAACGCGAGGTATATACCAAAGAGACCTCTAAAATAATGGATATCTCGGAAGATGTACTAGCAAATACACTTGCACAGATTCTGCGCAAAGAAAGCTTTGATTCTACTAAGAAAAACATAGAACAGAATAGGAACCTCGAGGCTGTCAAAAGAGAAGAAGCACAACTACAAAAGATCGATTTCCTTGAAGTCATAGAAGAGAATGTTCTAAAAGCTCTATTACACTTCCCTACAAAAGCACTTGTTTTTGAAGACTTAGTAGTCTTGAGAAACGATGAAAATGAAGTGCTTGAGAAAACCCTAGTCAAAAGAGAACTTAAAGTATTTGAGCGTATTTATCTAAGTCTTCAGGAAGATGAAATTGAGTTTACAAATGTGAGTTTTAGAGAAATATACAACCATCTAATTACTTATCTGAATACGGTTGAACATTTTGATAAGGAAAAATACATTGCGAGTATCCCACAAGAATTGGCAGGTAAGATCAGTGACTTATACTTTTCAGAAGAAAAATACAAGTTAGACAATTGGGAGTCGAAAAGTGTATTCCCTCGTACGAAAGAACAAGAAGATGTAATTGTTCAGTATATTGAAGGTACATTGCTCAACCTCCGTTGTCATCTAATTCACAAGATTATGGAAGAGATTATGGAGGAGACTAAAAACACCGATAGTCAGAGTGACAACTCTGAGATTCTCCTAAAAGTTACAAGTTACAACAACCTGCGTAAAGCGTTGTTTTTGAAGCTTGGCAATGTCACACCAATGAATCATTATTCGCCATACGGCACGCAAAAGCCTCAATAATAAATCGAGAATTTATTACATTCTGAGCAAGTATCTAAGCATCTAATAATTCGATTTTATTTCTACCTAAAATCACAGTTCCATTTTCCTCTAATTGTTTGAGCAATCTTGAGACTACTACTCTAGCTGTGCCTAATTCATTAGCCAGTTGTTCATGCGTGGTGAGTATGATTTTGGTTTGGTTGAGCTCAGCTTTGGTTCGGAGTAATTTCAACAAGCGTTCATCAACCTTTTTGAAGGCAATGGCATTGACGATATCTAATAACTCCTCAAATCTTTTGTGGTATAACCTGAAGATATAATCTAGCCATTGAGGGTATTCTTTTATGAACAACGACACTTTATCCATAGGTAAGAACAAGATTTCTGCATCTTCTTCTATTTCTGCTTTGACCTTGCTCGTCTCGTTGTGCAAACCACCAAGAAAAGACATAATACAACTCTCCCCGGCTTTGATATAATACAACAGAATTTCACGCCCATCCTCTTCTGTCCTGATGACCTTCATGCTTCCTCTGATCACAATTGGGATAGAGCGGATATAGGAATTCTCATCCATCAAAATATCTCCTGCCTGATAGTGCTTAGAAATACCGTGCTTGTATAGTTTGGCAACCAACTCTGGCGAGGACTTAAATTCGTTTATTTTATTTAGTTGTTCCATAACAATTTATAGCTCTGACTTAGGTGTGGCTGAAGATAAATTTCTGCAAGCTTCTTCTCTATTACAACTTACTCCCATAAGCCAAATCACCAGCATCGCCTAGGCCTGGAACGATATATTTATGCTTGTCGAGTTTGTCGTCAAGGGTGGCAATCCACAAATGGCAATGTGCGGGTAAGTTTTGTCTTAGGTATTCAACTCCTTCTGGCGCAGCAATTACCGCAGCAATATGAATCTCTTTGGGTTTTTGGTCTGACATCAATTTATTAAAAACCGCTACCAAGGATTTACCAGTGGCGAGCATCGGGTCAACAAGCAATAATACTTTGTCATCTACACAAGGTACGGCTTGGTATTCAACTTTAATCTCAAAAGCATCATCGTTATTATAATGATGTCTATAAGCGGATATAAATCCATTTTCAGCATCGTCGAAATAGTTCAGAAAACCATAATGAAGTGCTAGTCCAGCTCTGAGAATCGAACACAACACCACCTTGTCACGGAGCTGAAAAGTTGCCTTTTGTGCTAAGGGGGTTTGTATGGTTACGGGCTCAAAAGTCAAGGTTTTACTGATTTCATACGACATAATCTCTCCTACCCTTTCGATATTTCGCCTAAAGCGCATACTGTCTTTCTGCACCTCTACGTTGCGCAGTTGTGACAAAAAATGGGTGAGTATACTGTTTTGTTGTGATAAATAATGTATCTGCATGGTTTTGAAGTTGAGTTCTATAAAAATAAGAATAACGGTATTATTCCCGTTTGAACCTAATTAGCATAGGCAATAAACTATTTGTTGCTACCTCGAATAAGCTCATTATAAATCGTCTGATAGCATTCGTTCTTAAGGCTTTTTTTATCGTCTGAGGTCTTGCCTTTCGTCTCTATAAACCTATGAACTTTTGCGCGCATAGGACCTGGGCTCCCGCTAAAAAAATTATATGAGAATCGTTTCTTATTGTCATAAAAAGTTATTGGAACTATCGGTATTTGATATTCTATTGCCAACCTAAAGGCACCGTCTTTGAATGGATCAAGGATAGTATTTCTGTCATCAGGCACTCCTCCTTCCGGGAAAATACAGATACTCAGCCCTTTGTCAAGTCGTTTTTTGGCTTGTTCGAAAACCGCCTGTTTGCTTTTGTTGCTTCCTCTGTCCACCAAAATACAAGTTCGTTTGTAGAAAAACCCAAAAATCGGGATTTTAGCCAGCTCTTGCTTGCCCACAAACACAAAGGGATTGTCTTTAATCACATACAACATCAACATAATATCAGTCATCGAGGTGTGATTGGCGATAAACATATAGCTTTTACGTTTTTCTAATTGCTGTTCTCTTTTGACAGAAAGCCTGAATCCCATTCCGAAAAGAATTATTTTAGCCCATATACGAGCTAATCTGATAAAAATAGGATACCATTTTTCTTTTGAGATAGAAAGTAATAAAAGCGGCGATAAAATTATAATGGGCACTCCTAGTAGTAGGTAGAACCAAAGTCTGTATAATGTATGTAAGACTGCTTTTAGAAACTTCATGAATAGGGATAGTATTTATCTGCTCAAAAGTAATTATTTTTAAAGTAACTTAACTACATTTCTAAAAACATCTACTAAAAGTGGCTTTTGGCTATAACTCTGAATAGCATTAAATTATACTTTATCCTCTAGAAGCGGAACAAACCTAAAGGTGCCGTATTCATGTTTTTCGAATTGAGTTTCATTCTTTCGGATAAGCAACGTCATAATCTGTTCTTCTTCGCCCAACGGAATCACTAATCGCCCGCCTACTTTGAGTTGTGCCATTAAAGCATTGGGAATAAAAGAAGCGCCTGCTGTCACGATTATGGAGTCAAATGGCTCGTAATTAGGCAGCCCTTTATAGCCGTCACCGAATGTCATGTACTTAGGGCGTATGCCTAATTTTGGCAGCAAGAAAGAGGTCTTCTTAAAGAGTTCGTTTTGGCGTTCGACCGTATATACTTTAGCACCCATCAAACATAGCACAGCTGTTTGATAACCAGAGCCCGTACCGATTTCAAGTATTTTATCTTCTTTTTTGACCTCTAGCAATTGACTCTGAAAGGCAACAGTATATGGTTGCGAAATTGTCTGCCCGGCTCCAATTGGGAAAGCCTTGTCCTGATAGGCAAAATTTTCAAAGCTTGAATCTAAAAAAAGATGTCTAGGGATTTTTCTGATGGCTTCCAGTACAGCCTTATCAGTAATCCCTTTTTCTTTTAGCGTATCAACCAATTGATTTCTAAGTCCTTTATGCTTGGGTGTATCTTTCAAAGTGAATTGTTTTTTGAAAGTATAAAATTAAGAATTTATTCCTACTTTAGGAAACTAAAAGCACTTTCTAAATGCGTAGCTATTGTACAGCAAGGATTATTTAACTAGGTGTTAACAGCCTAATAAGTTAGCTATCAGTACCTTTGTTACTAAACAAACACTGCTAAATGAGTATTCTTTTTTCATATAGACTGTATTTATTCCTATCATTAGGACTAATCTTTAATTCGTGTTACGATTCTAATGACGGTGATTATTCTGCTTATTTTGGAGGTGAAGTTGTCAATCCGAAGAATAAATGGATGTTGTTTTATAAGGGCGACCAGCTCATTGATAGCATCCCACTTGACAAAGACAATCGTTTTTTCAAACGCTTTGACTCTCTAGAGCCCGGACTCTATAGCTTTAAGCACGAACCTGAATTTCAGTATGTTTATTTTGATAAGAACGACAGCATAATGGTTCGGCTAAATACTTATAATTTTGACGAATCTATTGTTTTCTGTGGTAGAGGTGACGAGAAAAACAACTTCCTGGTTGAAGTTTACCTCAGAAACCAAGAGGACAAAAACAATATGTTCCCTACTTTTGACCTTGATGAGGTAGGATTTTCGCATAAAGCAGACTCGTCTTACAAATCGATATTAGGCTTTTATACTACCCAAAAAGAAATTATCAAATGGGATGATAACTTTGATCTGATAGCGCGAGCAAGCGTAGATTATCCCTACTATACCAAAAAAGAATTCTACCCAGGAGCGCACAGAAGAAGAAATCAAAAAGAAAGTTATGCAAAGCTTTCTGACAGCTATTACAGCTATCGAACAAAACTTGATTTTGAAAACGAAACGCTACATACTTATTGGCCTTATTATCAATTTATAAACACCTTTATAGACAACCTAGCCAACAAAGAGAATAACGGTTTTTTTACAGACTCTAAAACCGTGCTCAGAAAACTCAGGATTGCTGACTCTATCACCGACAATCAAGCGCTTAAAAATAAAATTACGAACAATATCGCCATCAGATACTTGACCGAAAAAGAAGAGAACTATACGGATAAGACATTCTTGGAGAGCTACTACAAAATTTCTGATGACAAAGACAAAAAGGATGAAATCAAAAGCTTAGTTGAAGCAATAGAGATACTCAACAACACAGGCTATCTGCCAGAGCAAGACCTAAAAGACCCGGACGGAAAGACTATTTCTAGCAATGCAATATTTACTCAAAAAACAATTATTTACTTTTGGTCAAAACGCTACGAAAATCATTTTTTTGCCGTACACAAAAAACTCAATGCCCTACTCGAAAAAAGAGCAGATTTCAATATTGTTGGCATTTGCCTTGACACAGATTTTGAGGATCAGAAGAACTTCTGGGAAAGAAATAAATCCAATATCAACCCTAAGATTAAGCATTACTGGCCAACGGATATCAATTTACTAAAAAGCAAGTGGGCAGTAATCAACTTCACAAGGGCTTCAGTAGTTGACAAAGACGGCAAAATCATTAATGGTTTCGTAAATATCTTCGACGCGAGCTTTGACAAACAGCTCTAAACCTATAAAGGTATTAAAGGCGCCAACGCTACTCATATACAAGTTTTGATACCACAATTTTGTTTTATATTTGTAGAAATCTATACTTGTGAAAAATACAATTCTCTTTCTTTTTGTTCTATGGAATGTCTTTGCCTTTGGGCAAATCGAAGAAGCTTGGGTATACCTTAACGACAAACCACAAGCCAGCTATTATCTTGCTAATCCGTTAGAAATGCTCTCGCAAAGAGCTTTAGACAGAAGAACAGCCCAAAATATTGCTCTAGATTTTACAGATGTTCCCGTGCATCAAGCATATATCGACCAAATTATAGCTACTGAACTTGTGGAGGTCAAGGCAAAATCAAAATGGATGAATGCACTCCACGTCAGAGGAACCCAGGCTAATGTTTCGCTCCTGCTAAATTTCCCTTTTGTCGAAAGTGTATTTTTTGCCAACAAAGCATTGAATACTCAAGCAACCTCTCAAGCAGCTTCAGGCTATCCAATACAACACAAACAACTCGAAACGTCTGAGATGTATGTTTATGGGAATTCTGAGAATCAGATTCAGTTACACAACGGCCATTTGCTCCATCAAGAAGGTTATACAGGAGGAGGAAAGATAATTGCAGTAATCGACAATGGTTTTATAGGTGTGGACACAGCTCTGCCCTTCGAGAGACTACATACTGAAAATCTGATTTTGGGCGGTTATGATTTTGTACACAGAAACCCGAACTTTTATACAGGCGGCAATCACGGAACAAGAGTTTTGTCGACCATCGGAGCGTTTCAAGAAAACGAACTTGTCGGAACGGCGCCCAATGCCAATTATTATCTTTTTATAACCGAAGACAACACAAGCGAAACTCCACTAGAAGAATCGCTTTGGGTCGAAGCTGCTGAACTTGCCGATAGCCTTGGCGTAGATATTATCAATACTTCTTTGGGTTATAATGTATTTGACAACCCAGACTACAACTATACCTATTCCGATATGGATGGAGTTACAACCTTTATTTCAAGAGGTGTAAATATGGCTTTCTCTAAAGGAATAGTATGCGTAACCGCCGCGGGAAATTCAGGCGCTAACTCTTGGCACTACATCACCGCTCCTGCAGATGCAATGGGCGCTTTTACGGTGGGCGCAGTAAACAGTCAGGGCAGCTATGCGTCCTTTAGCTCTACCGGACCTAGTGCAGACAACAGAATCAAACCCGATGTAGTGGCACAAGGCGTATCTACTGTAAACTCACTACAGAACGGAACTATCGGCATAGCCAACGGCACTTCGTTTTCTTCGCCTATTTTGGCTGGATTAGTAGCTTGTCTGTGGCAGGCTTTTCCAGAACTGACAGCTCTCGAGCTTACACAATTCATCAGAGAAGCCTCACATTTATACAATACACCAACGGCTGAGCTCGGTTACGGCATACCCGATTTCTATCAGGCATATCAAACCTTGAGTTCTGATAAATTCGCAGAAAGCACATTCAAAATCTATCCGAATCCAACTACTGGGACTGTATATTTTTACGGGACTTCTACAGAACCGAGCTATCTTAAATTATACGATATTTCAGGGAAAAGCATATTGAAAACCTACATCCAAAACAATACAAGCATAGATATTCACCATCTAGAAAAAGGCGTCTATATCTATCAGATTACTACAGACAATTATACGAAAACAGGAAAAATACTCAAGAAATGACGAATAAAATCACAACACTATTCGGAATCAAATACCCGATTATTCAGGGAGGAATGATTTGGAATTCAGGATATAAACTAGCGAGCGCCGTTAGCAACGCAGGAGGCTTAGGTCTAATCGGTGCTGGGTCAATGTATCCCGAAGTGTTTAGAGAACACGTGCAGAAATGCAAAAAAGCCACCGACAAACCCTTCGGCGTAAACGTGCCGATGCTCTACCCGAATATAGAAGAAATCATAAATATCATCATAGAAGAAGAGGTTAAAATTGTTTTCACATCGGCTGGAAACCCAAAAACTTGGACTTCATTTTTGAAAGAAAAAGGCATTACGGTTGTGCACGTAGTGAGTAGCGTAAAATTTGCGCTCAAAGCTCAAGAAGCTGGCGTAGATGCTGTAGTTGCTGAGGGTTTTGAAGCAGGCGGACACAACGGCAGAGAAGAATCAACTACGCTAACGCTTATCCCGATGGTCAAACAAGAACTGGATATTCCGCTTATTGCAGCGGGTGGAATTGCCACTGGTGCAGGAATGCTCGCAGCGATGACCTTAGGCGCAGATGGCGTTCAGATGGGAAGCCGATTCGCAGCATCGGTTGAATCATCGGCACACCAAAACTTCAAAGACACCATTATCAAAGTAAAAGATGGCGATACTTATGTTACGCTCAAAGAACTAGCGCCGGTTAGACTCATCAGGAATAAATTCTTTAATGACTTGGTTGAACTGTATGCAAAATGTCCGACGCCAGAGCAACTCAAAGAACTCCTTGGCAGAGCTAGAGCAAAAAAAGGCATGTTTGAAGGCGATCTTGATGAAGGTGAACTCGAAATCGGTCAAATAGCCGGACTTATACATTCGGTAGAGCCTGTAGCAAAGATATTCAGCGATTTATTAGCAGAATTCGAAATTGAAAAAAAACGAATGGCTAGTTTTGAGTTCTAATTCTCAAAAAATCACATCCCTTAATTTATCCTAAAAATGAAACATATCACCCAACAACAATGGGAAGAACTTTTGTCCCAAGACACAAATGCTGTAATTATAGACGTAAGAACTCCTGAGGAGCAAGCCTTCGGAATTATCCGCAACTCTATCTGTATTGACATCTACAATCCAGATAATTTTATGCAAGAAGTCAGCAAATTAGACAAGACTAAAAACTATTATGTCTATTGTCAGGCCGGGGCAAGAAGTGCTAATGCTTGTCAGTATATGGATCAACAAGGATTTGCTCAGACCTATAACCTGCTAGGAGGGATTTCCCTTTGGAGCGGCGAATTGGTCTAATCAAAAAAAGTATCTTTGCCTGTTATGAATCCACAAGACATCTTCTCGATTAAGAACAACAAGGAGTTTATCAAAGTAGCTCTGAAGGTTTTTAGGTATCAATATGCACATAACTCTGTGTATCGCAAGTTCTGTGATTTACTGAATACCGATGTGGCTCAGGTAAAAACTTTAGAACAAATCCCGTTTCTGCCTATCGAATTCTTCAAGTCTGAAAGGGTGCTCTCGTCAGATAAACCAGTAGAAATCACCTTTACCAGCAGTGGCACCACAGGTAGCCAAACCAGTTCGCATCTAGTAACTGACGTATCGGTTTATGAGCAAAGTTATTTGAGTACATTTTCTACCTTCTACGGAAATATAGAAAACTACACTATCTTGGCATTGCTCCCTTCGTATTTAGAACGCGAGGGTTCTTCGCTTATTTATATGGTAGAGGATTTGATCAACAAAAGCAATAATCTGGATAGTGGCTTCTATTTACACAATTACGACGAGCTGATAGAAAAGTTGGTTGCGCTTGATAATTCAGGTCGGAATATAATCCTGATTGGGGTTACTTATGCACTATTAGACCTTGTCGAAAAGCAAAACTTCCAGCTTCAGAACACTATTGTTATGGAGACGGGTGGTATGAAAGGCAAGCGAAAAGAAATGATTCGTGAAGAATTACACGCACTTCTACAAAACGGTTTTGGAGTCAAAGCTATACACTCAGAATATGGTATGACTGAATTGTTATCACAGGCTTATTCTCTTGGCGAAGGCGTTTTCAGTTGTCCTGAATGGATGCAAATCTTGATTAGAGACCCAGAAGACGCGTTGACTTATTTAGAACCTGAGAGAAATGGCGGAATAAATGTTATTGACCTAGCAAACATAAACTCATGCAGTTTTATAGCTACACAGGATTTAGGCAAAAAACTTAAAAACGGCGAATTCGAGGTCTTAGGAAGATTTGACCACACCGACATTAGAGGTTGCAACTTGATGGTCTTATGACTTTTGTCATAAACACTAAGTAGCCGCATGGTTTAACTTAGCTCTTAATTTAAAACTATTCTAATTATGAGCTTATATAACCAACTTCTGACCCAAGCCAAGGAAAAATACTACTTAGTAATTGTTTTAGGCATTCTCGCTTCTAGTTGTGTCGGTTCAATCGCTGCAACCTTAGCCTTAGTCAAACTTCCAGACCCGTTCGAACTTGTGCAACTCTCGATTGCAGTAGCTACAGCTATGTGGTATAATGCTACTATCTTAGCACAATTAAGCCACAAAACCATGATTAACGCCCTACTTTTGAGTGTGGTTGCAAACTTGGTTATTATCATCTTGCACCTAATATAATCAATTAGGTGTGTGGTGTTCAAGAGCTATGACGAGAGTTTATATTTAGAAAAACTGAGCTAAATCAGTATCGGGCCCCAATTCTATGGCTGGGTTATTTTGTGTAAACCAACGCGCTGTGAGTTCGCCTCTAAGTAGTATTGCATTGTCTTTCACTTCGAGCCAACTTCCCTCTCTGAGTCCTAGAACCGGAACAGTATTAAAAGCGTGAAATTCTTTCAGACGCGTTTCTCTGGTCTCGCCCATATGGGTAGAGGTAGTGTCAGGATCTAAATAATGTGGATTTAGATTAAAAGGCAATATCCCTAAAGTCTTAAAACTCGGCGGGTAAATTATAGGCATATCATTGGTCGTTTGCATAGTTAGCCCTGTGATATTGCTTCCTGCACTTGTGCCTAAATAAGGCGTACCGCTTCTGAGGACTTGCTCTAAAACATCTATCACATCATTTTTATATAATTGCGAAACCAGCAAAAATGTGTTGCCTCCGCCTGTAAAAATGGCTTCAGCACTTTTGATTGCCTCTTTTGGTTGTTCGAACTCATGCAGTCCTTTAACCTCAATTCCGATTCCTGAAAAAACCGATTTTACTTTAGAGGTATATTCGTCGTGTGTGATTCCGCCTGGTCTAGCATAGGGCACAAAAACAAGTGTCTTTATGTTGCTAAAATGTACTTTGAGCGTAGGTAAAAGATAATCTAAATAGTTGCCGCTGTGCAAGGTTGAGGTTGAGGCTATAATCAGGTTTTTCATCTTTTATCAGTAGTTTAGATTTGAGTTTTTATTGTCGAAATAAAGTCAAAGTGGGTATTGTGCCAAAGATATTTATTGCAAATCTATTTAGCAACCACAGCCATCTGCACCTCCACAATTCTTTTTTTTGCGCTTAAAAATATATTTTCGAGCTAAAAAATAGGCGGCTAATCCAAGGGCAATATATACTATTATTTCTTGTACCATAATTGAATTTAATTAAAAGCTTAGCTAAAAACCGTATAGCCAATAAAGGCAGCTACATAAGCCATAATTCCCATTCCGATAAACTGAATGATAGGCCATTTCCATGAGTTGGTTTCACGTCTGACGATAGCCACAGTTGCAGCGCACTGCAAGGCAATCGCATAAAACAACAAAAGCGAAACTCCGGTTGGAGTCGTAAACACTTTTTCGCCTGTATCGGCATAAGTTGCTGCTTGCATTCTTGATTTGATAGTGCCTTGGTCGTCAGGATCTTCTACGCTATAAATAGTAGCAAGCGTACCTACAAAAACTTCTCGGGCTGCAAAAGAGGTGATAATTGCTATACCTATCTTCCAATCATAGCCAAGGGGTTTGATAACAGGTTCGATGGCTTTACCCATCATCCCTACATACGAATTCTCTAGTTGAAAAGAAGCTACTTCTGCCTCAAGCTGATGATCAGAAATGGGCGTTTCTGTATATTTAGCCTCTATAATTTCTTGCGCATTATCAAAGGTTTTGCCTCCGTGTGAGGCTAGAAACCAAAGTACAATAGATACAGCCAAAATAATT
>CAZRCB010000013.1:0-26637 GCA_964598455.1 uncultured Flavobacterium sp. | reverse complement strand
ACTTCAACGTGTGGTCCGTGTGCTATGTTCCAGTCTGAATAAGGAAATTGGTTGTCTTGAGCCAATGCTGCATCATCAACCTCAATGCATACTGTATTACGGATTTGATAAGGGTCATAATTAGGCTCATCAGCACCATGAGGATAAACACTGACCTGTATACTCATGTTGGGATTGTTGCTCTGGTTTCTTAAATTTATCTTTTTAAGAGCTGACATATCATAAGCATTTACTATAAAAATATTTGGGTTTGAACTTAGGTCTATTTCTTCAATCATATTAAATGGACCTACATCAATTCCGTAATTTCCGCAATACAATTTCTCTAATAATATATTTGAACTCACATCTAGAGATGTTAGTTCATTGCTACTACAATCTAATTCCTCTAACTGCAAATTCTGACTTACATCTAATGTAGAAATATAAGTAAAATTAATGACGAGTTTTTGTAAGGCAGAAAAATCTTGAATTCCTATTATATTAAAAATCCAACCTTGAAGCTCAAGTTCGGTTATTTGATCAATATCACTTGTTAATACTTGTCCATTTATGATGCCATCGCTATCAATATTAAGACTGATAAGTGCTTGCTCAAATCCTGAATCAGGTATATAAGTTATCTGAGCTGTTGTCTTATAGCTAGCTATAAGAAACAAAATGAAGAGTATATTTCTCATAATAAAATAAATTTTTTAATTTCGAGTTTAGAAAGCTCTCAAAATTAACTTTTTTTTTATTATTATACAAAGGAACTATTTAAACTACCTGATTTGCTCTAGCTTTCATAAAATCAGTGATGAGATAAGCGATGAATTTCCCGATAAGGTTTGGATTCTTGTCGTCAGATAATCCTGGAGCACCTTCGCAAATATGCAAATAAGAAGCTTGTGGGTTGGATCCAAAAAAGTGTATGAACTTACGAACTTTCTCAGTAGTAAAGCCGCTTAAAGTCATAGCACTACTCGGAATGTTTTCAATAGCATCCAAGTCGATTTCAATACCGAAATCCTCTTCTTGAATAAACTCTAATGCCTTGGGCAATTGCTCAGAAAAAGTAGATTCTTTTCGGATAGACATCTGCTCATACGTGTTATAATACACCCTACCTGCTGTTTCTTTGATTCTCAAGAATACTCCCTTTGAAGTATAATTCTCGTGTATCCCGAAGATAAAGTACTTGTTCAGAAAACCTTCTTCATAAGCATACGAGAAGCCGTTTCCAGAGTGTCTTCCCTCGAGTGCTCTAAAGTCTGTGTGTGCATCAAAGTTAATGGCATTTATCGGTTTTGCCTTTCCTAAAGCCGTCCCTTTAATCATTCCGTAGGCGTTGTTATGTCCGCCGCCGATTACAATCGGAACTTTACCATTTTTGACAATCAAGGACACTAAGTGTGTTACTTCTTTATCAATTTCAGTTACTATTTTGTAGAGTTCTTTTAGCTCTTCTTTGTGTGCTGGGTTAAGGTCTTTGGCTCTTTCTAAATATTTTTCGGTATCAATATGTCCTAGAATCAGCAGGTTACTACCCTTGCAGAAACGATTGTGTTGTATATTGCATATAGCGTTTAGAGCGTTTTGATAAGCGCCTATCGTGCCTGGTCGTCCAAAATTAGCTCTTACACCTATATCTTCAGGAACACCAAACATGACAAATTGTGCTTGAGATACTTTCAGAAAATCAACTACAGTAGTGTTATCAGGAATGGTTTGGATACGCTCTCCGAATTTGATTTCTCCTTTTCGATAATTAGTAATATCACTAAGTTGTCCTGATGTTAATCGGTGTAGGTTTTCCATAAAACTATTCGATACAATTAAAATAATCCATAAAAATAGTTGCCGGGTTAGAGCTGGTTTCGAGGCTCTTAGATACAAGTTCCTTTTCCATTACGTAGGTAATCTGGTCTCCAAAGCCATATCGGATGCGCATAATAGAAATTGGGTATTTTTTGAGATCTTCAAAGTCATCCTTCATAAAGAAAAATGAAGAGTTTAGTACTCTGATATTAAGGTTGTTACCCATATCTGGATATCTAGAAGAGCAAACTTCTTGGTTTAAGTGAGTGAGAGTATATATTTTGCCATTGGTGAGTTGCAAAAAGATTCTAGAGTCTTTATCTAAGCATTCGGTTTCTATAAAGCTATCACTTTTCTGTACACGCTGAATGTTTAGCATAGTATAACCAGAATCATTGACTAAAGACACAAACGCATAGTTAGATTTCTTGCCGAATTCATTTTCATAAATAAGTATTTTTTTGGTTTCTTTATAGTATGTGCTATCGTTGTTTATTTCGTAGTCATAAGCACATGGTTTTTGTGCTGTTGCATACATAGAGACAAAAAATAAAGCAATCAGTATTCGTATCATTCTAGGGTATTAAAATTAAATTTTAGTGCAAATTACTACAATTTTTTCGTTTTTCAGATTGGTCGTAAAAAAACAATACATATCGCCTCCATCTTGAATTTTCCAACGCATTCTGATTTGAGCTACACTTTCAGGGAAATTGCGGACGCTGATATTCGCTTTCTTGTCTTGTAAGCATTCCTTCACCACATTTTTTTTGTAGGGAATGACTTGTTGGACTTCGAAGCGTCTGCCAACAAAATTCTCTAATTTTTCAGAAGTATATAAATGAGAGTGGGGGTGTAGCTTATTTATACCAAACATAAAACTCACTTGATCAAATCCTTGTGACTTCATCACCGATGCGTTGGGTTCGTATAAATACTTTTGAGGTAAGGAATAATTTGCCAAAACACTTTCGCCCCATACAAAATCAAAGTATTCCGTGTGTGCAGCAGTTATATTTGCAGTTTTGATATGAATAGTATTTGAGTCGTATATTCTGTCAATTTCAAACAGCAATTCTTTGACTTGGTTATCTACCGATACTATATGAATATTTTTGATATACTTCAGTTCAGAAAGCCCTAGGCTGATGTCGTAAATAGGGGAGCACTTGACGAGAATTTTATCAGTATAATCGAAGTATTCATCTATGAGTGTTGTGATATCAGGCAGGCAATCTTTAAGCAGAAAGACCTTTCCTTTGGTATCATTTCGCCGCGAAGGATCAATATAGATATAGTCAAATTTACGCTTAAGTTTTCTCAATACTTCAATGCCGTCGGTTGGATAGCATTGGATATTGTTTACTTTTAATACATCAAAATTATGTGCTACAATCGCTGACAAATCAACATTGAGTTCGCAGTGAATTACTTCCTGAAATCGTTTAGCGAAATAATAGGCATCAATACCAAAACCACCTGTAAGGTCGATGATAGATTTGCCTTGTATTAGTTTAGACTTATAGTCAGCGGTTGTTTCAGAAGAAGTTTGTTCTATAGATATTTTGCTAGGGTAGATAATATTTTGCGTAGCATACCAAGTACTTAGCTTGAGTTTTGATTTTGCTTTAGCTTCGATTTGATTTAGAATTTCTTTGTAATCCGTAGATGGAAATGGATTCTTTTGTAGGCTCAACTTCTGGATATCGGCTGTGATATTCAAGTTGATAAATTCTTGTATTTCTTGGCTTAAGAGTGGGTTCATTTTTGATATACAAAAGAAAAGAGAATCGTATGTAATTCCCTTTTCTTTATTATAAGTCGTGAGCGTCAGCTAATAGCTCAGCAATGTCATATATTTTGACTGTCTTTTCTTTTTCTTTGAATTTTACACCGTCTGTAAGCATCGTATTACAGAATGGACATCCTGTGGCAATAATTTCTGACTGAGTCTCTATTGCCTCTTCAGTTCTCTCTACATTGACGTCTTTTTTGCCTTTTTCGGGTTCTTTAAACATCTGTGCTCCACCCGCTCCACAACAGAAACCGTTCTTCTTGATACGTTTCATTTCAACGAGCTCTGCGTCTAATTTTTCGATGAGTTCACGTGGCGCTTCATATACATTATTTCCTCTTCCTAAATAACAAGGGTCGTGAAAAGTTATTTTCTTTCCCTTAAACTGACCGCCTTCTACAGATATTCTCCCTTCATCCATTAGTGATTTTAGGAACTGAGTATGGTGTAGAACTTGGTAATCACCTCCAAGTTGTGGGTATTCGTTTTTTATTGTATTTAAGCAGTGCGGACAAGCTGTTACGATTTTTTTTATCTCGTAGCCGTTTAGCACTTCTATGTTTGTCATGGCTTGCATCTGGAAGAGAAACTCATTTCCAGCTCGTTTGGCAGGATCGCCCGTACAGCTCTCTTCGGTTCCTAAAACTGCAAAAGACACATTTGCTTTGTTGAGTAATTTTACAAAAGCTTTAGTGATTTTCTTGGCTCTATCGTCAAAACTTCCGGCGCAACCTACCCAGAACAAAACTTCTGGTTGTTTGCCTTGAGCAGCCAATTCGGCCATTGTAGGTACTTGCATATCTATATATTTTATTGCTTCTAAATTAAATCTTACTCTTCGTCTTTCCAGTTCAGTCTGTCCATTTGGTTGTACTGCCATGGCGCGCCATTGTTCTCGATATTGGTCATCATATTGTTTAGCTCTACGGGAGCGGCGCTTTGCTCCATAACCATATATTGCCTAAGGTCCATAATAATCGATAGCGGACTGATATTCACAGGACATTCTTCTACACAAGCATTACAGGTCGTACATGCCCATAATTCTTCTGGAGTTATATAATCATTAAGTAATTGTTTGCCATCCTCTACAAACTTACCTTTATTTTTTGTGATATTTTTTCCGATCTCTTCGATTCTATCACGTGTATCCATCATGATTTTTCTAGGAGAAAGCAATTTTCCAGTTTGGTTTGCTGGACATACAGAAGTACAGCGTCCACATTCAGTACAACTGTATGCGCTTAGGAGTTGGTGCCAATCTAAATCCGTAGCATCGCTAGCTCCGAATTTTACGGGTGCAGCATCAGCTGGTGGTGCTGCATATGGATCAGCATTTGGATCCATCATCAGCTTTACTTCATTGGTTACATTTTTGTCATTTTCAAATTCACCTAACGGATTTAAATTCGCAAAATACGTATTCGGGAAAGCTAATAATATATGTAAGTGCTTAGAGTAATAAAGGTAGTTTAAGAACGTCAGTACCATCGCAAAGTGTCCCCACCAACCGATGCGCTCTAACATATGGAGCGTTCCTTCGCCTAAAGAACCGAATAGGGCAGGACCGATGTGTTGAGAGACTGTAAATCCAAAACTTCCTTGTCCTTGAAAATGAGATAAACCTTGGTTATATAGCACCTCGTCAGTACCATTCATCGTAAAGATACAAATCACCAAAATAATTTCCATTATCAGGATAAGGTTGGCATCTTTCTTAGGCCAGCCTGCTAATTCTTTTTTGTTTAATCTAGGTAGTTTCAGCATATTTCTTCTCCACAAGAAGATGATTGTTGCCACTAAAGCTGTAACCGAAAGAATTTCTATAAAGCTAATTATAAAGGTATAAAAGCCTCCGAGTAATGGTTTGAAAATTCTATGAGAGCCCGAAACACCATCGATGATGATTTCTATGAGTTCTATCTGAGTAATGATAAAAGCTGCATATAATGCGAAGTGCAGTATTGCCGGAATGGGTCTTTTGAACATTTTCTTTTGTCCAAAAGCTACTAAAAGCATGTTTTTGAGGCGCGCCTTTGGGTTATCCGTTCTATCGACATCTTGTCCAAGTTTGATGTTGCGGATAAGTTGTTTGAAATTTTTCGCAAAAAATCCTACGCCAACAACTAGTAATACTACAAAAAATATGTTAGATAATATACTCATATCTATGGGTTTATATGATTCTTGATGCTATTCTTCAACCGGAGCTTTATAGGGTTTGTTTTTTTTACCAAAAACAGAAACATTGATATATCTAGTTGGATTTAGTCGCACGTCTTGTAAAAGTAATTCTAGTTCTTTAGAAGCTTTTGACATATTATTATAGAGTTCTTCGTCTTTGATTAACTTGCCAGCCGTACCTTTTCCAGACTCAATCTCAGACATTATTTTGTCTAGAGCACCCATAGTGTCTTCTATATTCTTCATCATTGCCTTGAGGTCAGCTTCAGCTAGAGAGTTAGAAATCTTAGAGAAGTTATTGGTCGTATTGCTTAGGTCGCTCATAATTCCGTCAATATTCTGTTGGTTATTATGTAGCATTGTATTCATAGTTGCGGTAGCTTTGTTGAGAGATTTCAGGGTTTGAGTCATCTCTTCGATTGCTATAGTAATGTTTTCTTTGTTTTTATTGTTCAGAAGACTATTAAAGTTACTTAACAGACTGTCAGCGCTAACCAAGGTGTGTTCGACTTTATCTTGAACAGGACCGAGTTTGTCACCGACTTTTGCAAGCATTCCCAAACGAACATTACTTCTGAGTGTATCTCCAGACTCAGCCAGTCTAGTTTCTTCTAAATTCGGTACTAGTGCTATTTGTTTTCCGCCAATAAAACCAGGCTCATAGATTTGTAATGAACTGTTTTTAGTAATTGGGAAGTCAGTTTTTATTTGTGCCTGAACGACTAACTTTCCGTCTGGTGCTATGATAATTTCACTTACTTTTCCGATTTTAAGTCCGTTGAGTGTAATAGGTGAAGAAGCTGAGAGTCCTTCAACGTTGTCATAGACCACATAATAGTTGACATAAGAGTTAAATAAATCTTTTCCTTTTAAGAAGCTATAACCCCAAATAAAGATTAGAATTGACGACAGTGCAAGTAAGGCTACTTTAATTTCTCTAGATAATTTCAAAACAATATAATTTTAGACAAAAATAGAATAATTTATTGGTTGTGTAGGTATAGAATGGTTCTAAATTATTGGACTACATCCGCTACTTTTACTTGCTTGTTTTCTTTGAAAGCCGTGATAAAAGCATCGTCGTATCCTTTTGATTTTGCTTGTTTGAGGAGTTCTTGAGCCGTAGTATAGCTATTGGTCTGGCCATAATAATATTTATAGAGTGATCCAGCCTTGACTGATGATATAGGGCTAAGTCCTTTGAAGTTTTGTGGTTTTAGCGCTAGGTCTTTGCCGCTTGCGGATATTTGAATCTTAAATATCGCTTCCTTTGTATCGATAGTTTCGTTAGTAGAATCGGTTTGAGCTACAGTTTCAGGGGAAGTTGAAACGTATTCAAAAGGCTTGCTATTTGCATAGTGCTCGTTTTTATAGCTTATGATTGCACCTGCAATAGATTGTGCCAACTCGTTCTGTCCGTTCTCAGATTTTAGATAGGCAGCTTCTTTTTTGTTAGATATAAACCCAACTTCGATCAGTACGCTAGGCATGGCACTTTGGTGCAAAACCCATAAGGAACTTTGCTTTACTCCTCTGTTGTTTCTTTTTAGTCTGTTCGTAAAGTCGTTTTGTATAAAACTTGCAAGGCTTATACTCTGATTGACATACTCGTCTTGAAGTAGCATAATTCCGACTATAGACTGCGGGTTGTTCGGGTTAAAGCCTTGGTAGGTTGAATGATAGTCTTCCTCCAAGAAAATTACTGAGTTCTCTTTTTTGGCTACCTCTAGATTACTCTTATTATTCGTAAGTCCGAAAACAAAAGTCTCTGTTCCGAAAGGGTTTGGGTTAGCAGTTGAATTGCAGTGGATTGATACAAAAACATCCGCTTTTGCACGGTTAGCAATTTTAGGGCGTTCGTTTAAGGTAATAAAAACATCGGTTTTTCTTGTGAATACTACGTCAATATCTTTATATTGCTCTAATATTTTTCCTATCTTAAGTACTAATGCTAATGTAACGTCTTTTTCTTGAACGCCATTTCCAATTGCTCCGGGATCTTTTCCGCCGTGACCAGCATCTAATACAACCTTGAAATTGTCTTTTTTTTGAGTTAGGCCGTCAATAGGCATGAACATAGAAAATAGAAAAGCTAAGAAGTATATTTTGGAAGGTAATTTAGTCATCAGTATAAGGATTTTTTTGATTAAAACTTATGGTTATATTTTTCATAAAGCATAATTTTGCTAAAAAATATACGTAAGTTTGCCGAGTTCAAAAACTAAGCCATAATTTTACAAAAATAGAACTAAAACCTTTGCAAACAAAGTTATTTCATATCGTTTTTTGGATATTTATTTTCAGTAATTCTTGTGCTAAAGTGCAGGCTCAAGAATTCCCTACAACCAATTCTAGGGTCAAACCACAAGTGATTGATACAACATCAGTAATCGAAAAAAAGGGAGAGAAAACAACTGTCATAACCACTCCAAAAGATAGTCTTAAACCTAAGAAAGAACAGCTAGAAGGCATCATCTCTCGTTCGGCCAAAAGCAAAAACACCAACAACCTCAAGACCAATATCTCTTATCTCGAAAACGAAGCGCGAATCACTTATCTCGATATGCAACTCGAGGCGGGGATTATTATTATTGACCGAAATAAAAATGAGGTCTATGCCAAAGGAATAGTAAACGAAGAAGGTGTTTATACTCAGGTTCCTAAGTTTACACAAGGCACTAATGTAGTTACTCCTGACTCTATTCGATTTAATTTTAATTCAGGAAAATCATTAGTTTATGGCTCTCGTACCCAACAAGGAGAACTAAACATTAAAGCTCCTTTATCCAAAAAAGAAAACGATTCGACATACTATATGAAGAATGCATTTTTCACAACATCCAAAGATGTGGATAATCCTGAGTACGGATTTAATACCTCAAAAATTAAGCTCGTCCCTGGAGAGAAAATAATAGTTGGTCCTACGTATATGGACATTATGAATGTTCCAACTCCGATTGGAATTCCGTTCGCATTTTTCCCGATTACTACTAGCAATGCTTCTGGATTTATCATCCCAACTTTCGGAGAAAACACCAATCAAGGCTACTATTTGCAGAATGGAGGATACTATTTTGCGCTGTCTGACCACTATGATCTAGCTGTTATGGGGGACTATTATACCAATGGAAGTTATGGATTGCGCTTCGAATCGAGTTATGCTTCAATCTATAAATTCAGAGGAAATGCCAATGTACGGATTGAAAATCAAATTTATGGGGAACGAGGTTTTCCTAACTATACAAATACAAAACTATATAATATTCAGTGGTCACACGCACAAGACCAGAAGTCAAGTCCAAACTCTAGGTTTTCTGCCTCTGTGAATATGGGTAGTAGCACCTACTTCCAGAACTCTATAAATAACCTGAATGTGAGTTCGAGAATGAATAATACGATGAGTTCGTCAGTAAACTACTCTAAGACGTTTAATTCTATCCCGCAAGTCAATATGTCAATTACGGCAACGCACTCTCAAAATACTCAAACCCAGCGAATTGATATGACATTGCCGACATTACAGCTGAACGTAGATAGAGTTTATCCTTTTGCCTCAAGAGATGAAAGCAAGAAAGGAATTATTAAGAATATTAACTTACAGTATTCTATGAATGCTAAAAACAGTTATTCTACTACAGACTCATTATTTTTTTCTCAGCAAATGTTCAAAGAAGGTAAATCAGGAATGCAGCATTCGATTCCGATAAGTACCAACTTTAAAGTGATGAAGTACTTTAGTGTACCATTGACTTTCAACTACAAGGAAGTTTGGACTATGAACACTATTAGAAAGCACCGAAATTTTACGACTGACCGAGATACTGTCATCAATGTCAACGGATTTGACTCGTTTAGGACTTATAACTTCTCGACTAGCCTCGGAACCACCATTTATGGTACTTTCAATTTCGATAAATCAAGCAAAGTACAAGGAATCAGACATACAATTAGACCTTCAGTTTCGTATAATTACTCACCTAGTTTTGAACAATATTATGATGAATACCCTATAGATGCTATGGGTACGACAAAAAGAGATTATACTCGTTTTGAAGGGAGTATGTATGGTGTGCCAGGGAATTTTTACTCAAGTAGCGTAGGTTTTAACTTAGCCAATACCTTTGAGGCCAAAGTTAGGGAGAGAGATACTACCAAAACTGTCCCCAAAAAAGTGATGTTGCTTAATGCGCTTAACTTCACAACTTCTTATGACCTTGCTGCAGACTCCTTGCGCTGGCGAGAAGTTTCTATGAATGCGGGAACTACCTTAATAGATGGCAAGCTAGGTATTAACCTCATTGCACGTCTAGATCCTTATGCGCTAAACAATGCCAACAGAAGAATCAATACATTTAATATTGAAAATGGAGGAAGCTTATTCAGACTTACAGGAGCTAACTTAACGCTAAACTATGCTTTCTCAAGCACTGACTTCGAATCCTCTAGAAACAACGAACAAGGAGAACGAAATGGCGGGAGAGAAGATGACTTGTTTGGATCAGATTTAGATTCAAGAAGAAAAAAGCAACGTGCAGAGTCCGAAAAATCCAACGTAGAAAGCTTTTATTCTCTAAAGATTCCTTGGGATTTGCGCGTAGCTTATTCGATGACCTACAGCAATGACTTTAGACAAAGCCAGATTACCTCAAACTCACTTATGGCTTCAGGAAATGTTGATCTGACAGATAAATGGAGTGTCGGGGTTTCAACAGGTTATGATTTTGTACAGAAGGGAATTACCTTCACACAGCTTCGTTTTGAAAGGGATTTACTCTCTTGGAAAATGGACTTTTCGTGGGTGCCTATCGGACCGAATACGCATTGGAATTTCTTTATCGGAATCAAGTCGTCGATGCTACAGGATATTAAGTGGGAGAAACGCAAGACACCTGACCCTAGGTTGTTTTAAATACATGCGTTTAGCTTTGGTATAAACAAAACCGATCTAAAAAAATGCATAAAAAAAAGCTGAAAACTAGAGTTTTCAGCTTTTTTTATAGTTGAATAGTTTGTATTGACTAATTCTTGTGTTTTTGAGCTGTGAGTTCAGCAATTTTCACGATTACTTCGGTTGCTTTTATCATGCTTTCTACTGGTACATATTCATACTTTCCGTGGAAGTTATGACCTCCAGCAAAAATATTCGGACAAGGCAATCCCATAAATGAGAGCTGTGAGCCGTCGGTTCCGCCTCTAATAGGTTTGATAATAGGTTTGATACCAAGCTCTTTAATTGCTTTTTCGGCAATTTCTACGATATGGTACACAGGTTCTACTTTTTCTTTCATGTTGAAATATTGGTCGTTGATCTCCGCTGTGATAATTTCCCCACCGAATTTAGGAGCATATTTTTTATTGATTTTAGCCACTATTTTTTCGATTAGCTGCTTGCGTTTTTCGAACTTTTTTCTGCTATGGTCTCTAATAATCAGCCCTATTTCAGTATTTTCGATGTTACCTGAGATATTGCTCACGTGGAAGAAGCCTTCGTAGTCTTGGGTTTTTTCGGGTACTTGTTTTTTTGGTAGTTTCTTTAGGAATTTATTGGCAATCAAAATAGAGTTGATCATTTTTCCTTTCGCATAACCCGGGTGAACGCTTTTACCTTTAATAGTAATCTTTACGCCTGCGGCATTAAAGTTTTCGTACTCTAATTCGCCGATCTGGCTTCCATCCATAGTATAAGCCCAGTCCGCGCCAAATTTCTTTACATCAAATTTATGTGCTCCTCTTCCGATCTCTTCGTCAGGTGTGAATCCTACTCTAATTTTACCGTGTTTGATTTCAGGGTGATTTACTAGATATTCCATTGCAGTCACAATTTCTGTAATTCCTGCCTTATCATCTGCGCCAAGAAGTGTTGTTCCGTCTGTTGTGATAATGGTTTGTCCTTTATATTGCAATAAATCATCAAAATAATCTGGCGATAGAACGATATTCTGTTCCTTGTTTAAGACGATGTCTTTTCCGTCATAGTTTGATATGATTTGAGGCTTGACGTTGGCTCCAGTAAAATCAGGAGTCGTATCAAAGTGAGCTATAAAGCCAATGGTAGGAACCTCAAAGTCAACATTGCTAGGCAAAGTAGCCATGATATAGGCGTTTTCGTCAATACTTACGTCCTCAAGTCCGATTGCTTTCAGCTCTTTGACTAATTTATTAGCCAAATCCCATTGCTTGGCAGTACTTGGCGTAGTGTCTGAATTTGGGTCAGATTCTGTATCTATAGTAACATAACTCGTGAAACGATCAATTATTTTTTGCATCTGAAATGAATTTTAAATGAGTAGCAAATTTACGAAATGTTTTTTTGGAATACTTCAATCTTTAAAATAACTTAAACAGCTCATATGACTTATGATTTTTCATACAATATACATTTAGTTTTATCTCTTAAACTCTTGAAGATTAACTCTAAATGATTTTAATCTAACTGTTTTACTTGTGGTTTGAACCAACTCTTTGTTGATTTGGCTTATTATCTAATAATTAGTTTTCCATAAAAAAAACCACCTCAACTGAGGCGGTTTTTAAGTAATATAAGTACGGTATAAATGTTTATTCCCATCCACCGCCTAGAGCTTTGTATAGTTTGATGATGGCGTCAAATTGTTTGAATTTGTTGTCCACTAAATTCAGTTCTGAATTCAGTGCGTTGTCTTTAGAGGTCAATACCTCTAGATAGTTTGCCATTCCGTAGTTCAATAGCTCTTCAGAGTAATCAGAAGCGATTTTTAGCGCCTTGACTTGTTGTTCTCTGATGATGAGTTTGGCCGTTTCGTTTTTGTAGTTAGCCAATGCATCTGATACTTCTTTTCCGGCTGTCTTTAGTGTTTTTTCAAAATAAATCAAAGCTTTCTCTTGGTTTGCCTTAGCAATTTCGTGTTGCGATCTGATTTTACGCTGGTTGAAAATCGGTTGAGTGATACCGCCTATAATACTTGAGAAAATTGAATTAGAGTTGATTAAGTCACTGAGTTCAAAACTCTGAAATCCACCGCTAGCCGTAAGGGTAAGCGAAGGGTAGAAGCTACTGCGAGACACGTTTACGAGTTCAAAAGCGCTTACTAATCCGTATTCAGCTGCCATTACATCTGGTCTTTTGCTCAGCAACAAAGCAGGAACTCCCAAGTCCATCTCAGGTGTAAGCACTTGCTCCTTAAGCGTATTTCTCACAATTGCTTGTGCGCTATCGCCTAATAGAATGCTGAACGAGTTTTCAAGAATAACGATGTTGTATTTTAGATCTTCAATAATTAGCAGCGTCGCGTATCGTTGCGCTTCTGTTTGCTTAACCGCTACTTCTGTTACTTCTCCGGCATCTTTGAGTGCTCTGATGGTCTCTACACTCTCGTCTCTGTTGGTGATGCTTCGCTCAGCGATTTTAAGCTGTGCATCTAGAGCCATTAGTTGGTAATACATTGAGGCTATACCAGTGATGACTTGTGTTTTCACTGCTTGATTAGCCGCAACACTCTGAAGGAATTGTGCGTTAGCTGCACGTGTGTTACTTCTTATTTTTCCCCAAATATCGGCTTCCCACGAAAGGTTTGCGCTGAGCAAGTATTGATCAACACTGCCTGGCATTCCAGGATTCTGACTGTTTTTAGAAAGCTCTTGGTGGGTCCAACTTCCGTTAGCTCCTAGGGTAGGGAAGTAGCCTGCTTTTCCCTGTTTAAGGCTTGACTCAGCAGCAGCTATGTTTTGCATAGCTGTTCTGATGTCAAAGTTGTTCTGAAGTCCTTTGTTAATATATCCTTGGAGCAACGGGTCATTAAACAGTTCTTGCCAAGATATATCAGCCATAGAGGTAGTGTCTTTAGCGACTACTTCTGCTCTGTAAAGGTCTTCTGTTTTGAGGTTTGGTTTTTCGTAATTTTTGGCTACAAAACAAGATTGCAACACCAATGCACTACTAAAAACGAGTATATATTTTGTGATTTTCATTGTCTTAAGAATTATTTTGCTGTGAATCATCAAACTGAATAGGCTTTACTTTCTCTTGTAGCCATTGGAAAATAACATACAATACAGGAATATTAAATATTCCGATGATTGTCCCAACGAGCATGCCGTAAACAGCACCTGTAGCAATAGAACGGTTTCCTACGTATCCGACACCAGTTGCCAATACCAAAGGCATCAGACCTAAGATTAGAGCGAAAGACGTCATCAAAATCGGACGTAAACGCGCCTTGGCTCCACTGATAGCAGATTCGGTTATGCTTAGTCCTTGTCGTCTGCCTTGTAGGGCAAATTCCACAATCAAAATAGCGTTCTTTGCCAGCAATCCGACCAGCATGACCAGTGCAATCTGGAAATAAATGTTGTTTTCTAGTCCTGCTAATTTCTGTGCCCAAAACGCACCCATAATTCCACCAGGTAGTGATAAAATTACAGCTAGTGGCATTAAATAACTCTCATACTGAGCAGCCAAGAAGAAGTAGATAAATATCAGACACAAGATAAAGATGATTACTGTTTGTGAACTTGCGTTTATCTCCTCTCTAGATAGTCCGGTAAAATCAATTCCGTAGCTTGTGGATAGGTTTTGTTGACTCACTTCCTGAATAGCTTTAAGCGCATCTCCAGTACTGTAGCCAGCATTGCTCGCTCCTGAAATATTAGCAGAGGTAAACAGGTTAAATCTATTTACAGATTGCGGCCCATATACACGTTTAAGGCTTACGAATTGAGTAATAGGAGTCATCTCTCCAGATGCTGTTCTGACAGAGATTTTACTCAAGTCACTCTCTTTGGCGCGGTCTTCAGGCAGGGCTTGAATCATCACTCTATATTGTTTTCCGTAACGCGTAAAGTCAGCGGCATAGATTCCTCCGATATAGCCTTGAAGTGCAGAGAAAATATTGCTTACAGAAACACCTGATTGTTTGGCTCTTGGTACATTCAGTTCGATTTCGTACTGCGCATAAGAGGTGTTAAACGAAGTTTGGGCATACATAATCTCCGGACGCTTCATCAGCTCGGCCAAATATTGATTGGTTACAGCATTGAAATCGTTGAGACTACCCCCTGATTTATCCAATAGTTTCAGTTCGAAACCAGAAGAGAATCCATAACCAGGAATACTCGGCGGTGCAAAGAAAATAGATTTAGATTCAGGCAGTTGTGCGGCAACTCCAAATAACTTCCCGATTACTGCTTCTACTGAACTTCCCTCGCCTTTTCGCTGATCGAAAGGTTTTAGACGAAGCATTCCCATTCCGTAGTTTGATCCTTGTCCGTTGATAAAACTAAAACCCGACACGAGTGTAATTCCTTCAATTTCAGGGATGTTCATTGCCATTTCTCTAAATTTACTTTGGAATTCTACTACTCTATCATTACTTGCTCCTTGCGGAAGCTCGAAGTTTGCCATCACGAATCCTTTGTCTTCACTTGGAACAAATCCTGTAGGCATAGTTTGGTTAGCGAAATAAATAAGTACTCCACACAGTCCTAAGATTACAAAGGTTACCCATTTATGTTTGAGTAAGAAATTAAAGCTTTTGGCATAGCGCTCGGTCATCTTGTCAAAATTCTTGTTGAAGAATGCAAAAAATCTTTGGACAAAATTCTTTTTCTTGCCATTATTTTCTTCTTCCTCCGGCAGCTTAAGCAATAGTGCACACAGAGCAGGGCTTAAGGTAAGCGCGTTAATAGCAGAAATACCGATGGCAACTATAAGTGTGATACCAAATTGTTTATAGAATACTCCCGTAGGTCCAGAGATAAAAGTCACTGGGATAAATACGGCACCCATTACTAGTGTAATTGAAATAATAGCGCCAGAGATTTCGTGCATCGTATTTATAGAGGCTTCCTTGGCTTTCTGCTTGGTTTTTTCCATTTTGGCATGGACTGCCTCGACGACGACTATGGCGTCATCGACCACAATCCCGATGGCAAGCACTAAGGCAAAAAGCGTTAGCATATTGATGGTAAACCCAAATAAACTCAAGAAAAAGAAGGTTCCGATAATCGATACTGGTACAGCTATCAACGGAATCAATGTAGAACGGAAATCCTGTAAGAATATAAATACTACAAAGAAGACCAATATGAAGGCTTCAATCAAAGTAGTAATAACTTTTGATATAGAAGCTTCTAAGAATTGATTGGTGTCATACATCACGACAAAGTCAACTCCTTCTGGCAAAGCTTGTCTTATAGATTCTAATTCTACTTTGATGTCTTTGATAATCTGCTGAGCGTTTGAGCCTGGAGTTTGATACACCGCCATAGCTGCAGCGTGTTTTCCGTTGTAGCGCGAAGCTCCACTATAAGATTGAGCTCCCATTTCTATGGTAGCTACATCCTTTAGGTATAAAACCTGCCCGTTGTCTAATGACTTTACGACAATATTTTCGTATTGTTCTTGCGTACGGAACTTCCCGCTATACCTGATGGTATACTGGAAGGCTTCACCGTTATTCTCTCCTAATTGTCCAGCGGCAGCCTCCAAACTTTGTTCGTTGATAGCCGCAGTTACGTCAGATGGAACGAGCTGGTAGCTTGCCATTTTTATCGGGTCTAACCACACGCGCATCGAATAGGTACGGCTACCAAAAGCACTTGCATCACCAACTCCTTCGACCCTTTTTAATTCTGGTACAACGTTGATGTTTAAGTAGTTTTGTATGTAAGTTTGGTCATATCTATCATCGGTCGCAAAGAAGGAGATAAACATCAAGGCAGAGGTCTGCTGTTTCTGCGTAACTACTCCTGAGCGAGTTACCTCAGCCGGTAGGAGCGGTGTTGCTCTAGAGACACGGTTCTGAACGTTAACCGCAGCGATATCCGGATCAACTCCTTGTTTAAAAATAACGTTGATTGAGACGCTTCCTGAGTTTGAGGCAGTAGAGGTGATATAATCCATGCCTTCTACTCCGTTAACTTGTTCTTCTATAGGAATAATCACACTCTCTAGAACGGTTTGTGCATTGGCTCCAGGATAGTTGGCGCTAATCTGTACCGTTGGCGGAGCAATTTCTGGATATTCGGTAATAGGTAAAACTGCAATTCCCAGTACTCCTAGTATCACTATAATGATTGAAATAACGGTCGAAAGAACCGGTCTTTCTATAAAAGTCTTTAGCATAATCTAAATAGGTTTGTTATAGAATGGGTTTAATCGAATTCACCAAAGTGTCAAAGTTTACCGGTTTCGGAACAATAGGCGTATTGTTACGAAGTTTTACGATACCCTCAACCACCACTTTATCACCTGGTTTAACACCTGACTCTATGATAGCAATATTGTTGATTCTATCTTTAATACTGATAATTGTGGTAACAGCAGTGTCGTTTCTAACAGCATATACATAATCAATTCCTTGTTGTTCAAAAGTGGCTACTTCTGGCACTACAACTACATCATTATATTTTTTGGGAATAAGAATAGTTCCGCTATTTCCGTTTGCTAACAAGCCTGAAGTATTTGTGAATCTAGCTCTAAAGCTTACTGTTCCTGTTGATTTATCTACTTGCCCTGTGATGGTTTCTATTTTTCCTTTTTTAGAAAAGATTTCTCCGTTAGCCATTCGCAGTTCAACCTCTGGCGCATTTTTGATTTTTTCTTCTCGGGTTGTTCCTTCAGTATGACTCAAGAAATTCATATAATCTCTTTCGTTTAAAGCGAAGAACACATATACATCAGCAGTTGTAGAGACAGTTGTAAGTGGTCTAGGGTCTGCAGGGCTGACTAATGCACCTTCTCTGTAGTTAATAGAACCCACATATCCGTCGATAGAACTTCTAATATTGGCATAATCAATAGCTGCTGCAACACTACTGTAAGCACTTTTAGCTTGTGAGAGTCGAGCTTTAGCTGTTTCTAGCTGTACAGAACTAATAATATTTTTTTCAACAAGCGGAATTAGTCTATCCACTTCTACCTGAGCAGCGTTTACGTTGGCTTTTGCTGCTTGAGCATCTTGATTCATAGCTTGCGTTTCGAGCGTAAATAAGATTTGACCTTTATGCACTTTCTGCCCTTCATCAACCAGCACTTTGGTAATATAACCTGACACTTTTGCTCGTATATCACTGTTGTTAGTTCCCTCGACATTGGCTGGATATTCATCATAGCCAATAATATTCTTAGTTGTAACTTCTGTTACTGAAAAAGGCATTGCAGAAGGGACTTGTTGCTGTTTTTTATTTTCATTATTACAAGATATTAGTAATAAAGAGGCTAATAATCCACTGCATATAGTTATTTTGCTCATGTTTTTAAAATAAATTAGTTATTGATTTTTAGGTTTTTTTCTTCTATTTTCTTTAGGTCTATCAAGATTTTTTCAGTGAGTGTCTCCATCTCAATGAGGTGGTCTTTGTAGGCTTGTATATTGTGAAGCGAACAGTTATTTCCGGTTAGACTGGCTTCTTTGCTCTTGTACTGAATGAGTTTTTTAATTAATTTCTTTTCGAATTCCATATTCTTAAGTAATCTTACGAAGCGTTCACTAAAAGGGAAGGCTCTGAAATACTTTTTTCGGTCTCCTTCCTTAGTAACAAAATAGATGTTTTCTAGCTTTAGGAGTAGGTTCAGATTAGTCGATATACTGCTCTTGCTTGCTTGATGTTTTTCGACCAAATAATCAAAAGTAAGACCCTTGTCTTTTCCGTCTATAATGATTGATGCCCAAATCTTACCTGCCAGAGGCGGAATAGCATGTTGGTTTTGCAGGTGAATGCCCATCATTTCGATGAGCTCTTCTTTTTCTAAATCGGCGTTCAAAATTTGACTTATTAAAAATATGACTGCAAAAATAGGTTTAGTTCGGCAATTACCGAACCAATTAGCTGTAAATTTCTGTTAAATTAAAAGCATCGCAATAAAATCATCTTCAGAAAGTATAGGTATCTTAAGGTCTTCTGCTTTTTGGAGTTTTGAGGGTCCCATATTGGCTCCAGCCACTACATAACTGGTTTTTGATGAAATAGAACTACCTACTTTCCCGCCATTATCTTCGATAGCTTTTTTGAGTTCATCTCTAGAGAATTTCTCAAAAACCCCTGATACCACTAAGGTTTTTCCTTCTAGGATAGCACTGACTTGTGTGTTATGTCCAGCTGTTAATTCCAACTGAATCCCGTAAGATTTTAGCCTTTCGATAATACGTCTATTCTCTTGGTTTTCAAAGAAATCGATGAGACTTTGCGCGATTTTTTCTCCAATTTCATCTACCAAAACCAATTCCTCAAAACCTGCTTGTGCAAGACTATCTATATTTTTGTAGTGTTTTGCTAATTTCTTGGCGATAGTTTCGCCCACAAATCTAATTCCTAGTGCATACAATACCCTTTCAAAAGGAATTTCTTTTGATTTTTGAATACCGCTAAGCAGGTTGTAAGTTGATTTGTCAGCCATGCGTTCTAGGTTGATGATCTGTTCTTTTTTGAGTTCATACAAATCAGCATAATTCTGAAGAAGTCCTGCGTTAAACAAAAGAGCTACGGTTTCGCCGCCTAAACCTTCAATATCCATTGCTTTACGGCTGATAAAATGTTGAATCCTCCCAATTATCTGAGGTGCGCATCCGTAGAAGTTAGGGCAATAATGCTGTACTTCGCCTTCTTTTCTCTCGAGTGGTGTATGGCATTCAGGGCAGTTTTCAATAAAGTGAACAGGCTCAGAGAGTTCGGCTCTTTGAACAAGATCAACGCCTACGATTTTCGGGATGATTTCACCTCCTTTTTCGATAAAGACAATATCATCAATACGAATATCTAGTTTTTCGATTTGGTCTGCGTTGTGAAGCGAAGCACGCCTTACCACCGTTCCGCCTAATTGTACAGGCTCTAAATTGGCTACTGGAGTAATCGCGCCTGTTCTGCCTACTTGGTAGGATATAGAATTTAATTTTGTAGCGGCTTGTTCTGCTTTAAACTTATAGGCTACAGCCCATCTGGGTGCTTTGGCAGTATAACCCAATTCCTCCTGATGTCTAAAATCATTGACTTTGACTACAATTCCGTCCGTTTCATACGGAAGCTGAAGTCTGTGTACGTTCCAATAATCGATGAATTCGAAAACTTCTTGCATGTTTTTGGCCAATATAGATTGGGCAGGTACTTTGAAACCTAAATCTCTGGCTTTCTGAAGGCTTTCGTATTGTGTCTTCACGCCAAAATTGCCAATAAGGTTGTATAACAGACACTCCAGCGGGCGTTTGGCAACCTCGGCGCTGTCTTGAAGTTTTAAACTTCCAGAGGCAGTATTCCTAGGGTTTGCAAAAGGAGCTTCTCCGATTTCGATAAGCTCTTGGTTCATTTTCTCAAATCCTTCGAAAGGGAGAATGATTTCACCTCTAATTTCGAATTCAGGGCTATAATTTTCTTTCAATCGCAGTGGTACAGATTTGATGGTTTTGACATTATTGGTCACCTCATCACCCTGAAAACCATCACCTCTAGTTACAGCTCTTTTGAGTTGGCTATTTTCATATACGATACTAATAGAAGCACCGTCATATTTGAGTTCGCAGGTATATTCAATAGAATCGTCTTCAATGACTTTTCTGACACGCCCTTCCCATTCCAAAAGCTCTTCTTTGGAGTAGGTATTGTCCAGAGAGTACATTCTAGTGTTGTGTGCAACGGTATTAAAGTTCTTAGTTATAGCGCCACCCACGCGTTGGGTAGGAGAGTTTTCGTCAAAAAACTGTGGGTTTTTATTCTCTAGCTCCTGAAGTTCTTTGAGTTTTTGATCAAATTCAAAATCAGAAATCGTGGGATGATCTGCTACATAATAATTGTAATTATGAAGCTCTAACTCTTGTCTTAACTGCTCAATGCGCTGCTGGATTTCCATTATATCTGTTTAAAATCACAAATATAATGTTTTGTGGTGATATGTAAATCTTAAAAAATGTTATATAGACATCGAAAAAAGTCTGGCTTCGGGTGTTTTTCTCTTTAGGCGCAGATCAAAAGCCATACAGATATTTCTAATAAACGGCCTGCCGACTTCCGTTATTTGGATGCTGTTTTTGCCTAGAATAACTAAGTTGTCTTGTTCCATTTCTTTTAGGCTTTCTACCGTTTGGTCTATTTCGGGGAAGTATGCCGTCTTGTTATCCCAAGAAGTCTCAAAACTACACATCAGATTTAGTATATGTTTTCTGATAATCAGGTCTTCATCGGTTAATAAATGTCCTTTGATGATGGGTAATTTATCCTGTTCTAAAGCCTTGTAATAGTCTTCGATTTTCTTTTCGTTTTGTGCAAAACTATACCAAGTATCGCCAATTGACGAAACGCCTAAACCAATCATCAGATGTGTTTTGGATGAGGTATAACCCATAAAGTTGCGGTGCATCGAAAGATTTTTGTACGAAGTATATAACGAATCAGTATTCAAAGCAAAGTGATCCATCCCAATTTCGCGGTAGCCTTTTTCTATAAGGAGTTGTTTACCTTTTTCATACATTTCCCTTTTTTGCTGGTCTTTTGGGACGTCTTCGTCTTTAAATCCGCGCTGTCCGTTGCCTTTGATCCACGGCACGTGTGCATAACTATAAAAAGCAAGTCGATCTGGTTTGAGCAAAATAGTTTTCTCGATGGTATCAAAAATATCACTCAAAGTCTGAAAAGGCAACCCGAAAATCAAATCGTGACTTACAGAAGTATAGCCAATTTCTCTAGACCATAAGGTCACTTGTTGCACATTCTCAAAAGGTTGAATTCGGTGAATGGCTTTCTGGACTGTAGGAGAGTAGTCTTGTACGCCAAAACTCACACGTCTGAAGCCCAAGTCATAAAGTGTTTGTAGATGGTCTTTGGTGGTATTATTGGGATGACCTTCAAAGCTAAATTCATAATTATCAGCGAACTTAGCTTTCTCGAAAATTCCGTTGAGCAGTTTCTTTAGGTTTGTAGTTGAGAAAAAAGTAGGTGTGCCACCGCCTAAGTGAATTTCTTTGATGATAGGCTTCTCCGGAAACTCGTTGCAATACAAATTCCATTCTTTCAGAATTGCATTGATATAAGGTGTCTCCACATCGTGGTTTTTAGTAATCCTCTTATTGCACCCACAAAAAGTACAAAGGCTTTCACAAAAAGGCAAGTGCAGATAAAGACTTATTCCTTCTGTCGCGTTACTCTCGATAAACGATTTTTTGAGACTTTCAAGCCATTTCTCATAGACAAATAATTCGTCTTCCCAATACGGAACGGTGGGGTAACTAGTGTATCGAGGACAAGGAATATTGTATTTATTGATGAGTGCTGTGTTCATTATATGTGGGTTTCTGTGCTCGTTATTTAAATAGGTAAGGTATGCGATTAGCGATGAGCAAAATTTTGATTACAAATATACGAAGCTAGTTTTAATAGGCATATGATATTTCTCATCTGTAAAAATATATCTGAGCGAATATCGAATTTCGTATAGAGGCATATCGTAATGGCGTAATAATATGTAAATTTGTAGGTAGTAGATTAAATTAAATTTTACTTTGTATTCTGAATGTCTTTCAATATGAAAACTCTACAGATAATTCACTTCGTATTTTGTACAGGAGTGATTTTTTGCTATTTACTCACAGGCAGTATTACGATAGATAACTTAAATATTTTAAACATTGATGGCTCATCATTAGTGTATTTAGGACTTCCTGTGATTGCTTTTGTATTGAGTGATTTTTTATTTAAAAACCAATTAAAACAAGCCGATACCAATCGTAAAGTCGAAGAGAATTTTCCGGTTTATCAGTCTGCTTCGCTTATTAGGTGGACAGTTCTTGTGGGGGCTGCGATGCTTATAGCCGTACTCAAACCCGATTTTATCATCTTTGGGATGCTGATGATTGCCTACCTTGCCTTTGTAAAACCTACAGAGACTAGGATGAAAAAAGACCTGGGAGCTTTATGAGTTCTGTGTGACTAGTATTGAAATTAGAGTTTCGAATCTTGAAATTAAATATAGCTATCATTTTCTACGCATCCTCAATTACTATTACAGTTATTCGTTTTTGTGAAAGCTATTGATAAACAATTGATTAGCAATATTATAGATTCTGCAGTAAATTCACTTGTGCATTTTATAAGAAATTTTATATTTATCAGAAAATATTCGGTTATGGGGTTCGTAACCTCAGCAGACACTAAAACTGTATTAGGCTGTTATACATAAACAAACAGTTGCTTCTATTCGGAAAATTCATAAATTTTGAGTAATTTTGCAGTCTTAAATTTTTAAAAGAAAACAAATATAATGCTAACAATATCAAATTTATCAGTTCAGTTTGGTAAACGTGTGCTTTTTGATGAAGTAAACACTGTTTTTACCCACGGAAATTGCTATGGAATCATAGGAGCCAACGGAGCTGGAAAATCTACTTTCCTGAAAGTCATAGCAGGCGAGATTGACCCAACCTCAGGACAAGTACACCTTGAGCCAGGCAAACGTATGTCGGTGCTGAATCAGAACCACAATATGTTTGATGAGTTTACGGTCTTAGAAACCGTTATCAAAGGAAACAAAGAACTTCATGCCATCAAAAGTGAGATTGATGCTCTTTACCTCGACTATACTGACGAAAATGCCAATAGAATAGGGGAGTTGCAAATCAAATTCGACGAGATGGATGGTTGGAACGCCGAATCAAGTGCGGCTACACTTCTCTCAAACCTCGGAATACCTGAAGATATTCACTATTCGCTTATGGCTGATGTGGAGGCAAAACTAAAAGTACGGGTGCTTTTGGCGCAAGCACTTTTCGGGAATCCAGACTTGTTAATCATGGATGAGCCTACCAACGACTTAGACTTTGAGACAATCAGTTGGTTAGAGAACTTCTTAGCCAATTACGAAAACACTGTGTTGGTTGTATCTCACGACCGTCACTTCCTAGATGCTGTGTGTACACACGTATCGGATATTGACTTTGGGAAAATAAACCACTATACCGGTAACTATACGTTCTGGTATGAGTCTTCACAACTTGCAGCTAGACAGCGTGCTCAGCAAAACAAAAAAGCAGAGGAGAAAAAAGCAGAGTTAGAAGACTTTATAAGACGATTCTCTGCCAACGTAGCCAAGTCAAAGCAAGCTACATCCCGTAAGAAAATGATTGAGAAACTCAATATTAGCGACATTAAGCCTTCGTCAAGACGTTATCCTGCAATTATTTTCGAACAAGAGCGCGAAGCTGGGGATCAAATTCTAAACGTACAAGGCCTGTCGATTAAAGCAGACGGCGAAGTACTTTTTAAAGATATTGATTTCAACGTAGCTAAAGGCGATAAAATACTAATGTTCTCTAGAAATTCACGTGCTACTACAGCTTTTTATGAAATTCTAAATGGAAAACTAAAAGCAGATTCAGGTAAAGCAGACTGGGGAGTAACCACTATTCAGTCTTATTTGCCGGCCGACAATAGCGAGTACTTCAAGGATGGTGATTTGAATTTGGTTGATTGGTTGCGCCAATGGGCAAAAACAGAAGAAGAAAGAGAAGAGGTATATGTCAGAGGTTTCTTAGGGAAAATGATTTTCTCTGGAGAAGAAGCGCTTAAAAAATCTACAGTGCTCTCTGGAGGAGAAAAGGTGCGTTGTATGTTATCGAGAATGATGATGTTACGCGCCAACGTATTAATGCTTGATGAACCTACGAATCACCTAGACTTAGAGTCAATTACGGCTTTCAATAACTCACTCAAGAACTTCAAGGGAACCGTACTCTTTACAACTCATGACCACGAGTTTGCACAAACTGTTGCCAACCGAATCATAGAGCTTACACCTAACGGAGCTATCGACAGATATATGACTTTTGACGAATATCTTGAAGACCCAAAAATTAAAGAATTAAGAGACAAAATGTATTCTTAAACTATAACTTCAAAGCTGTCCGATTTTCGGACGGCTTTTTTTATGTTTTACCACTATGAAATTCATCACAGACATCCGACATTATTTCGAAAAACACGGTTTTGATGTGGCTTCTAGATTGGCTGACAAACTAGGTATGAGGGTGGCTAACGTGCGTTTGTTTTTCATCTATATCTCGTTTGTAACCGTTGGGTTGTGGTTTGGAGCATACCTCACCTTAGGCTTTTTGTTGCGCCTCAAGGATATGGTCTATACCAAACGAGGTTCTGTATTTGATCTGTAACAGCAGCTAATTATTGCCCAAAGACTAATTCTCTCTTATAGTATATCTATCTCGTTTTCGGAATCTAGGCACTGAAGATGCGCCTATACTTGAGGATTCCAATGTTTTGCTATTTATGAAACCTTAGATCACAGATGGTTAACTTTACTTTCCGTATTTAAAAAGGATCTGGAGCACGCTCGATAGTATCGTCTATTTTTTGTTTCTGTCGTTGTTTCCCTCTATTTTGAATAAATTTTTGGAATTCTTTGTTGAAGTCTGAGTCCGTATCTCTTTGGGTATTCTTAGGCTCTGAACTAGTGGCTTCTCTTAGTTCAGCTTCGCGTTGTTTCTTCTTGCTATAGAATATTTTTCTCCATAACTCTTCAAAGGTATCAAAGTTTGCTTCCCAAGTAATACCAATACCTTGAGTGTATCCGATGCCTTCGCCAAAATAGTTGATATCGTTCTCTCTGTTGAATACTCTAGCGTTTAGACTTCTATCTTCGTTTAGACGTAGCAGCACCTCTACATTACCCACAACTACTGATTCCTGAGCCCCGCCAACAGGCACACCAAGCTTACCGTTGATTGTAATATCCTCATTAATCTGAGTAGATACGTTGATTCCTAGTCGGTCAAAATCTTCGAAATCCCTGTTGCTATTTGGATTTTTGTTGCGTACCGTATAGTCAACCTCAATCTGAAAAACACTATTGTCGTCAGAAAGTATGTTATTAAACAAGCTGCTAGCAGTCTCTGTAAGGCTTCCAGCAAAAGCACCTGAACTCATTCCGTCGCTACCCGTAAAGTTTCTGAACATAAGTAGTGAGAAAGCCTGGTTTCTGCGCGCATCGTCATTAGAAAGTTTATATTGGATTTCTGACTGCAAGACAGTGCTTACACTAGGGAAATTGATAGTGAAATCAGGTTCTTGAAGGGCTTCTAGTGTTCCTTTTACATCAATTACTAGGTCGACAGGTATTTTTCTGTTAAAGTTCGGATTGTCTAGCAACACAGCTGGATTTGCCTCTGTTGAATATATACCTTGAATATTCATATTTGCTAGTGCAGGGTTACCAGACCAGGTAATAGTACCGCCTTTCTTTACGTTAAAACGTTTGCTGATAATTCCTCCGTACCTAAAGTCATAATGACCTTCTTCTACCGTAAGTATTCCATTCATCGTAAAGCTGCCCAGCGTATTGATATTCATCTCTAAGACTCCGTTTCCTCTACCACCTCTAATAGCATGTCCAGAGGCTCTGTCTATAATAATATCAATTTCAGCATCTGTTGTAACATTAAGGTTAAAGAGCATCTCTAGACCAGAAGTATTAAACCCGATTTGCTTCGTTTTCTTTAGGTTATATTTCTCTTCAGGGCTCAAAAAGTTGATATGTGACACTTCGCCGGATGATTTATTACTACCAATCGGAATTTTGATAGACGTTCCTTTTTCTGAAGTAGCGTTTGCTTTAATAAGTAACCCAGAAGTAGGACCGCTTATGGTCGCATTTCCTTTGATGAATGCGGTTCCGTAGAACAAAGCATCTTCAGAGTCTTTGGTGTCGAGCACTAAGAATCTATCGGTGTTTAGGTATAGATCTAACACCCAATTTGAGAAAAGTTTGTGTGTAATAGTTCCGTTAAAGATACTTTGGGTCTGGTATTTCGTATCTGTTAGGTTGATATTCCTAAAGAAGATGTTTCTATCGGTGATATCTACTACTGCATTGTCTTCTAGGTTAAAAT
>CAZRCB010000012.1:0-26822 GCA_964598455.1 uncultured Flavobacterium sp. | reverse complement strand
GGTGAGGAGTAGCCCGAATCTTGTTTTAGCACTAAGAATCCATTGTCTAAAATCAGGAAATTGCTCATCAAGAACACCGCTTTGTTGTAGTCGTAGTTGTTGATGTATTTTGGGTTATTGATGAGTTCTTTGTAAGCGTACATCGCATTAAAAAACCTTTCAAAATCATAGCCTTCTGGCACATAAAACTTAGAGACATTTCTACAACCTAAACCAAAATAAGTAAAAATATCTTTACCCAACCCAATCAGATCTTCCTCTGATTCGTCACCAGTCAAAATGGCTACTGAATTTCGGTTTTTTCTGATAATACTCGGTTTGTCTCTAAAGTAATATTCAAAATAACGAGACGTATTGTTGCTTCCTGTTGCAATTACGGCATCAAAACCTTCTAATCTTCCGTCTGTAAACTCGATGCGACTTTCTAGCGAAGGTTCTACCTTGATTAAGTAATTTGCCAGAAATGGCAGTAGTTTTTTATCGTTAGAAGAGGTTTTAACTAGGGCTTTATGTCCTGAGATAAGCACGCTCAAAAAATCGTGGAATCCAACAAGAGGTATATTTCCAGCCAAGATAAGTCCTACGGATTTAGGTTGTTTGTCATTGATTGTATAGGCTGATAGCCAATTGTCTAGGTTTTCTTGTGTCAGTGCTTCAGCCCAAGATTGAAGGGCAAAATAGACCTCACTTTCTACAAACCATCCGTTGTAGTTTTTTTGATAGGCAATAAGTGCTTGAAACTCGTCAAAAAACAAATCGTTGTGTAAAACTGTCGCATTTCGGACATTTTTATCCAGATTGAATTGATCTAAGAATTTTCCTAGTTCTACAAATGCTTTTTTTGTTTTTTCTAACATCATATAATTTGTTTATGAAGGCTAATGCTCGTAATTTTGTGCAAAAATAGAGTATTATTTACAATTGACCCCAATCAGCACCAGAAACAAGTGCAAAAGAGCATAGCGACTCAGGGGTTACAACCTTTAAACTTTACACAATGGCCATTATAATAACTGATGATTGTATCAATTGTGGTGCATGCGAACCTGAGTGTCCAAATAATGCAATTTACGAGGGAGCAGATGACTGGAGATATAGCGACGGAACCAAACTAAAAGGGAAAGTCGTATTGCCCAATGGCAAAGAAGTAGATGCCGATGAGGCGCAAGAACCTGTTTCGGATGATTATTATTATATCGTTGCAGATAAATGTACCGAGTGTATCGGTTTTCACGAAGAGCCACAGTGTGCCGCCGTATGTCCGGTAGATTGCTGTATTCCTGATGACAACCACGTCGAAGACGAAGAAACATTACTCAACCGAAAAGCTTTCCTTCATAACGAATAATTTCAAAATAATCAGAGAAAGTTCATGAAAATAGCGCTTTTAGGATACGGAAAAATGGGGAAAGTCATCGAGAAGATTGCCCAAGAAAGAGGACACCAAATAGTACTCAAAAAATCAATTCAGGATAACTTTGACGGACTCGAACATGCAGACATCGCCATTGATTTCTCCGCTCCTGATAGTGCAGTTACTCATATCTCAGAATGCCTAAACAGAGGAATACCTATTGTCAGCGGAACTACAGGTTGGTTAGACCAATACGACCAAATGACACAACTCTGCAAGGATAAAAACGGAGGTTTTATCTATGGTTCAAACTTTAGTCTAGGCGTCAATCTCTTCTTTTTATTGAATGAGAACTTAGCAAAGCTAATGCAAGGTTTTAGCCAATATGAAGTCGTACTTCACGAAGTGCACCATACCCAAAAGCTAGATGAACCGAGCGGCACAGCTATTTCACTTGCTAATCAAATTATCGAAAACTCTGCTTATACTTCGTGGGAATTAGGTACTACCAACAATAAAACCATCGGTATTACAGCCGATAGAATTGAGAATGTTCCCGGCACACACAGTGTTACTTACAAATCTCCGATTGACGAAATCGAAATCAAACATACGGCTCACAACAGAGAGGGGTTTGCCCAAGGAGCGATTATCGCTGCAGAATGGCTCATCGGAAAAAAAGGGGTTTTCTCTATGAAAGATGTATTGGGTTTGTAACATTTTTGAATATCTTGCGACTTATTAACTTCAAAATAAACTCACGCATATGTCTTTTACAGGTTGGTTAATATTTTTTCTGATAATTCAGGTTATTCATTTCTTAGGTACTTGGAAACTTTATCAAAAAGCAGGTCGAAAGGCTTGGGAAGCACTTATCCCGGTATATAATGCCATCATTTTGATGAAAATTATCAATAGACCCAAATGGTATGTGATACTACTTTTCGTACCAGTTGTAAACCTATTGATGTTTCCGGTGGTATGGGTAGAAACCATCAGAAGTTTTGGTAAAAATAGAGCTTTAGATACATGGCTGGTATTACTCTCTTTAGGGTTTTATATCTTTTATTTGAATTATGTAGAGATCAACAAACTTAGTTATATAGAGGATAGATCCCTAAAACCTAAAAATGCCGTCGCTGATTTTGTGAGCTCTATAGTATTCGCGATTATTGTTGCTACCGTAATTCATACCTATGTCGTACAACCTTTTGTAATCCCGTCTAGTTCGTTAGAAAAAACATTACTAGTAGGCGATTTCTTATTAGTAAGCAAATTACATTACGGCGCAAGAACCCCGATGACCCCAATCGCACTACCGATGGTTCACGACACTATTCCGCTTATTCCAACGAGTTATGAGGGCTTGCCAAAATTTGTCAATAGGTATAAATCATATCTCAAAAAACCACAAATTCCGTATCTAAGATTACCCGCTTTTGAGCAACCTGAGAAAAATGATATTGTTGTTTTTAACTGGCCAGCAGATACCGTTCGCTTTTTCTTTAGCGATAGAACAGCGCTAAATATCAGAAAACCAATAGACAAAAAATCAAACTACGTCAAGCGCTGTGTCGGGACTCCAGGAGACTCTATCGAGGCTAGAAACGGAGATGTGTATATCAACGGAGAATTGCTAAAACTTTCTTACAGAGCCAAACCACAATTCTTTAATATCATCAAAACAAAAGGAGATGTATCTGCAGAGATTTTCTCTAAATATGGTATCGAACAATCCGCTTTTTATGGATATACCTATAAGATAAAAACAAACATCTGGGACGATCCAGCAGTAAGAAATTATTTTGAAAATCCACAAAACAGAGTCAACCTAACCGAGCAAAGCAGAGACTCTGTAAACGTATATGCCTACGGAATCGTAAACAATCAGGAAGTAGCACAGCGTTTAGGAATCGAATTAGATGGCATCCAAGCCAATATCACCACTCAGCAGGAACAACAACTCAAAGCTGCCGAAGGCATTGCGAGTGTGACTAGAACACAGTCGCCGCCTACATCACAAATTTTTCCGCACACCATGCCCCAATGGAGCGAAAGCAATTGGGGACCACTATACATTCCGAAAGAAGGAGTGACTGTGGCATTAAACAAAGAAACACTCCCGTTCTATAAAGAAGTCATCAGAGACTACGAAGGCAATGATCTAAAAGTTATTGGCGATGATATACTAATCAATAACCAACCCGCTACTTCATATACCTTCAAGCAAGATTATTATTGGATGATGGGAGACAACAGAAATATGTCTGAAGACAGCAGGTATTGGGGATACGTACCTGCCGATCATATCGTAGGGAAACCTGTATTTATTTGGATGAGTTATGACTCAGTAACAGGAAAGGTGAGATGGGACAGAGTCTTTACTACTGTTAATGGCGATGGAGAGCCTCAATCATACCTAAGATGGTTCTTATTTATACTGGCTGGCTACTTTATAGGAGACTATTTTTGGAAAAAGAAAAAGAAAAAAGCAACGGATAAATAATTTTTGAATTTCAACTAGACTGATTCACAATCTGTTGGGTTTATTGAGCTTGAAAAGTTGTAAAAAGTGAGCAGAAAGGTTTGCTTAAACGGAAATAATATTTATCTTTGCACCCGAAATCAAATACATAATGACCTATGGTGTAATGGTAACACATCTGATTTTGGTTCAGTCATTCTAGGTTCGAGTCCTAGTAGGTCAACAAAAAAACCGTCTCTATTACAGAGATGGTTTTTTTGTTTTCTGCCAGTACGTAAACAACAAATCAATCCATCCTTTCGCCTATATTTCCGTATCTTTGTTAATAGTGGCTATTTCAATCAAAGCCATTGATGAGTCAAATAACATAGAGTAATACTTTTTTATTAAAACAAAAATCATGAAAAAAACACTAGTTATAGGCGCTTCTGATAATCCAGAGAGATATGCCTACAAAGCGATATCGATGCTACAAGGACATAATCATCCCGTAGAAGCCATCGGGCGTAAAAACATAGAGGTCTTAGGCGTTCAGATACATAAAGAAAATATTGCGTTTGAGGGAATTGATACTGTTACCCTATACGTAAACCCTAAAATCCAGCAAGAATACTACGATTATATCCTGAGTCTAAAACCAAAGCGCGTAATCTTTAATCCTGGGACAGAAAACCCAGAGTTCTATAAATTTCTCGATGCGAAGAATATTAAATACGAAGAAGCCTGTACGCTTGTCCTTCTTACGACAGGACAATACTAGAATAGTGACCTGCGTAGTAGTAGAACACAAAGATTTAGTGTCAAAATGTCATTTTTTGCAGAATGGCAATGCTTTTGCTTATAGAAGTGCGTAACAGAAATTATCACATCATTACTATGAGCACAGAGAATCAAAACTTAGATGAATTGAATACAGATGAGACGGCTGAAAATCAGACAGAAATGTCTGTTGAAGAGCAATTGAAAGAAGAATTAGCCAAGGAGAAAGACAAGTTTTTAAGACTTTTTGCAGAGTTTGAAAACTACAAAAGACGTACATCAAAGGAAAGAATAGAGCTGATTAAAACTGCCAATCAAGATGTAATTCAGTCATTATTACCGATTTTAGATGATTTTGACAGAGCTATTACAGAAATATCTAAAACAGCCGATGAGGTTTTGTTGCAAGGTGTTGAGCTTATTCAGAATAAACTTAAAGATACTTTGGCCTCCAAAGGACTAGAACTTGTCGAGATAAAGTCAGGAGATGATTTTAATGCAGATTTTGCCGAAGCTGTAACACAAATTCCTGCACCTTCAGATGAACTCAAAGGCAAAATTATCGATGTCATTGAGAAGGGATATAAATTAGGAGACAAAATCATCCGTTACCCAAAAGTCGTTACTGGAATGTAATATAACCTAATTTAAGGCATTGGTGTCGAGCTTCAATATAAGTTTAGGCTTTGATGCTCTTTACTAAATCTAAAAGATAGAATGAAAAAAGATTTTTACGAAATATTGGGGATCAGTAAAAACGCGACTCCAGAACAAATTAAAAAGGCTTACCGAAAAAAAGCAATCGAATTTCACCCCGACAAAAACCCGGGTAACGCTGAGGCGGAAGAAAACTTCAAGGCAGCAGCAGAAGCCTATGAGGTGTTGAGTGACCCGCAGAAAAAAGCCAGATACGACCAGTTTGGACATGAGGCATATACCAACCAAGGTGGCGGAGGTTACGGTGGTGGCGGAATGAATATGGACGATATTTTCAGCCAATTTGGAGATATATTCGGAGGTGCCTTCGGAGGTGCTTTTTCTGGATTCGGAGGTGGCGGAGGAGGTACGCGTAGAGCCAAAGGAGGTAGCCTGCGTATAAAGGTGAAATTAACCCTAGAAGAAATTGCCGCCGGAGTTGAGAAAAAAATAAAAGTAAAACGAAAAGTTCAAGCCAAAGGAGTTACCTATAAAACCTGTACGACCTGTGGTGGTAGAGGACAAGTAAACCGAATTGCCAATACGGTTTTCGGACAGATGCAGACCTCAATGCCTTGTAATGTATGTGGTGGCTCAGGTCAAATATTAGATACTAAACCAGCTAACGCAGATAACCACGGAATGGTTGTCGAAGAAGAAACCGTATCAATCAAAATTCCTGCGGGAGTAGCTGACGGTATGCAACTCAAAGTTTCCGGAAAAGGAAATGACGCTCCTGGAGGTAATAGTGTTCCTGGTGACTTGATTGTCGTTATCGAAGAAATCGAGCACGATACGCTAAAAAGAGAAGGCGAAAACTTGCACTATGACCTATATATCAGCTTGTCAGAAGCTGTTTTAGGAGCTTCTAAAGAAATCGATACCGTTAGCGGAAAAGTTAGAATCAAAATTGATGAAGGCACCCAATCAGGAAAAATACTGCGCTTACGATCTAAGGGAATTCCGAGCATAAACGGATACGGAACAGGAGATATGCTTATTCATGTAAATGTATGGACACCAAAAACACTTACTAAAGAACAAAGACAGTTCTTCGAAGACAATAAAAACAGCGAGAATTTCCTGCCAACGCCAGAGAAATCTGAGAAATCATTTTTTGAGAAAGTGAAAGATATGTTCTCATAAACGTATAGATTAACGTTTTAGATAACTAAATTCACTTTAATAAAATTTTAATTCAATAAGGAATGGTTTTTGAAATCATTCCTTATGTTTTTTTAAATAACACATAAATACAATATTATCATGCTAAATTTCGAATTATATAACCCGACAAAAATCATTTTCGGTACAGACCAATATGCCAAGCTTACAAACGAAATACCAGGGAATTCTAAAATTTTGATGGTGTATGGCGGTGGAAGTATCTTCAAAAATGGTGTGTATGACAACGTCAAAAAAGCACTTGCTAATTACGAGATGCTAGAGTTTGGTGGAGTAGAGGCCAACCCATACTACGAAACACTTATCAAAGCAGTCAATGTCGTAAAATCTGAAAAGATAGATTTTATACTTGCCGTAGGTGGAGGCTCTGTAATCGATGGCGTAAAGTTTATCTCAACAGCAGCCGCTTACCAAGGCGATCCTCTTGATATATTCTACAGAAAACACCGTCCTGAAAAAGCAGTTCCGTTTGGAACAGTGCTGACATTGCCTGCAACCGGAAGCGAAATGAACTCTGGTTGGGTGGTTTCACGCAAAGAAACTCAAGAGAAACTCTCTTTTGGATGTGTATCGGCTTTTCCGAAATTCTCTGTCTGTGACCCAACGGTGATTACTTCACTGCCAAAAAGACAATTACAAAATGGTGTGGTAGATGCATTTTCACATGTATTAGAACAATACCTAACCTATACTCACGATGCTATCCTGCAAGACAAATTTGCAGAAAGTATTATGAAAACACTCATAGAAATAGGCCCGAAGGTCGCTGAGTCGCCTGAGAATTACAAGTATGCTTCAAACTTTATGTGGAGTTGTACGATGGCGCTCAACGGTCAATTATCAAAAGGAGTCCCAACAGATTGGGTGACGCATATGATCGGACACGAGCTTACCGCACTCTACAATATTGATCACGCACGTACGCTGGCTATTATAGGTCCAAACCTATACAGAGTGATGTTTGATACCAAAAAGGATAAATTAGCGCAATTCGGAAGAGAAGTGTTTGGAATTACAGGTGCTGCGGATGAAGTGGCTAAAAAAGCTATCGATGCATTAGAAGCATTTTACCACAGCATGGGAATGAAAACCAAAATCAACGAAAATACACAAGAAGATATTTCTGCTACAGCCCAATTTATTACAGATAGATTTGAAAAAAGAGGAGAGACGGCTATGGGAGAAAGACAAAATATCAACCTAGAAAAGGTCAGAGAAATTGTTGAGATGAGTTATTAGCACAAAAAAAAGAGCCTTCATCACTGAAGGCTCTTTTAAAACCAAAAATAAACATACTAACTAAAAACCTTAAATTTATGAAACTGTTTATTATACCTAAATAACGTTAGTGTTTGAGAATTAGTGTTTTATAATTATTAATATTTTGTTAAATATCAATAATCTTTCGAAATCCCTATAAAGACTAGTCTTTGCCTCTATTAAAAACACTTCACTTTTGACAACCTACTTTCATTTTGCTATATTTACGCCTTATTCAGGAAAATAATATTTAAAAAATGATTAGACACGTCTTATTCTTTTGTGCTTCGGCCTTTTCGTTGGTTGTTTTTTCTCAAAACGCTCGTTTTCAACAACATGTTTCCTATGAGATGGAGGTTGAGATGAATGTTAAAACGTATCAGTATAAAGGAAAACAAAAACTTACTTATACCAACAACTCGCCCGACACGCTTTATAGGGTTTTTTATCACCTCTATAACAACGCTTTCCAGCCTGGAAGCGAAATGGACCTAAGGCTCCAAACGATCCAAGACCCGGATAAGCGAATGGTCAGAACCTTTACTAAAGCCGGAAAAAAAGTGACCGAAAGCCGAATTAAAGATTTGACACCTGAGCAAATAGGTTATCAAAAAATCTTCAACTTCAAACAAGACGGACAAGATTGTGTAACTATAATTGAAGGAACAATCATGGATGTGCAACTCGCACAACCTATCTTACCTCATTCAAAAACAGTGTTTACACTCGATTTCGAAGCACAAGTCCCCGAACAAATCCGACGCTCAGGAAGAAATTCTACCGAAGGAGTAGCACTCTCAATGACACAATGGTATCCAAAAATCGCAAATTTTGACTTTGAAGGTTGGCATGCCGACCCATACATCGGGAGGGAGTTTTATGCACCTTTTGGTGATTTTGATGTGAAGATTACATTGGATAAAAATTATACTATCGGAGCAACAGGCTATTTGCAGAATCCGAATGAAATTGGTCATGGGTATCAGGACAATGACATAGAAGTAAAGCATCCGAAAAAGACAAAAAACCTCACTTGGCATTTCAAAGCGTCTCAAGTACACGACTTTGCTTGGGGAGCAGATGACGATTTTATTCATGATATATACGAAGGTGAAAACGGCGTAGCCTTACATTTTTTCTATAAGAATGATCCAAAGATAATAGAGAACTGGAAGGCCTTTCAGCCTAAAACCAATGATTTGTTGCGATTTTTCAACCAAAATATAGGTGAGTATCCTTACAAACAATATTCGATTATCCAAGGTGGAGATGGCGGTATGGAGTATGCCATGTGTCCGCTGACTACCGGCAACAGAAGCTTGCCGAGCTTAATTTGAGTGAAGGCAAACTAGATGGCTCATGCTTGGTTTCAAGGTGTTTTAGGCATTAATGAATCAAAATTCTATTGGATGGACGAAGGTTTTACAAGTTATATAGCCGATTTAGCCGTTTCTACGGTTATGGAAAAGAAACTACAAGAAGACGAAGCGCCTTTTCAGACGGCTTATAACAACTATTCGTATATGGCGCGTTCGGGCAAAGAACAACCGCTTTCTACGCACGGAGATCGATATGAAATCAATCAAAACTACGGTATCGCCGCCTATTCAAAAGGAGCGGTATTCTTGACGCAGCTTGGCTACCTCATCGGCAGAGAAAATCTAGACCAGTCGATCAAACGCTTTTATGAGGAGTTTAAGTTTACACACCCAAATCCGAATGACTTTAAGCGCGTGGCGGAGAAAGTAAGCGGTGCCAACCTCGATTGGTATCTTGTGGATTGGACACAGACCACCAATACGATTGATTACGGAATCAAATCAGTTGAAAACAAGTCGGATAAAACTCAGGTGACACTAGAGCGTATTGGGCTGATGCCAATGCCACTCGAAGTCGCTGTTGTTTACCAAGACAATACGATGGAACTGTTTTATGTCCCGCTGAATCTGATGCGTTTCAATAAACCCAATGAATACCCCATAAACAGAACTATCCTCAGAAGCTGGACTTGGGCTCATCCTACTTATACTTTTGAAATCAATACGCCAAAGGCAAATATCCAAGCCATCAACATCAACCCAACTGGGCTAATGGCGGATATTAACTCGGAGAATGATTATTATACGGAGTAGAAGGTGTTTTCTTTTGTTTCAGGTTTTGTGGGGGGGGAAGAGAGAATAGAAAATAGAGAATAGAGGGTTCCGATTTTGATTGGAGTCCTCTTTTTTGTTATTGAGAAGATTTATGATCAATGCCTATAGATTTGAAAGTTAGTAGAATTATCGGAGAGAGGAGATCTACCAAAAAGGACTTCAACCATAAGTCAAAGTCCTTATAAAAAAAAGAAAAAAAATAGTATTACTTGTTTTTAGTGCTAAACAATTCCGGGTTGATAGAAACCATCAGCCAAGCCCAGTTATTGTCATAGTTTTTGTTTCCGCCTTTGAGGGTTTCTAGCGTTGTACTAGCAAACATCTGAGAGTAACCTCCGACGATAGTGATGTTCGGGTGCAATTTATAACTTGCCATAAAATCGAGTTCTGTGCCTAAGTAATCATTTTGCGCATCCATAGTAACCGGATCTAAAACTTTAGCAGCAGCATAGAATAGGTGAGGCGTAAGGCTCAGTTGCCATTTGTTTTTCTCGTAGGCAAACTTGGCATACATATCTTTTAATCCCACAGAGTTCTTGTGATTGCCCACATAGAAATAATCCATAAATCCGTTAAATCCGTGGTTGGTCCCGAAAAGTGGTGTGAATGATTTTGACTTGCTATCGGTATCGTCTTGGTCTTTACCTGAAAGATATTCAAAACCAACTTCTGTCTTGAAGTTTGATGTGAATGCGTAGCCTAAGTTAATCCCGCCGTAATACGCAGCCACTTTTGTTTTGTCATTCGCCAGTGCTGTCTCTCCCGTCTGAATGTACACAGCCAAATCTCCGTAGAACTTAGATTGTTTCCATTTCCCGAAAGCTCCAGCGGTTTGGATATAAGCCGTTTCTAGTTTGTTTTCGATTAGGTTTTCATATTCAAATCCGTTGTTGACAGCCAGAAGGCTCAAGCTCCAATCAGTGAATTTCTTGTTGAACCAAGCGAATTGCATATTCTTGTAATTAGTGAAATAAGCGGCTTCGTATAAACCGTCTTGGTTGTTGTTCAGCGCTGCTCCCAAATCGATTTGATAACTGTCTTTTTGGTGCGTAACCAATAAGGCATCGTGGCTTTGCCCTTGTTGCGCCCAATCAATTCCTCCGAAGATTCTTTGGTTGTCATAGACCAGCGTTTGCCTTCCTAGTTTTGCTGTCCAATTCTCATAGAATTCATACGAAGCCCAAGATTCAAAAAGAGCAATGCCGTTTTGGTCTTTAGCGCTTGAAGTTGGTACGTCTCCCCAAATTCTGATATTCTGAAAAGAGATTTTAGTTTTGATTTTATCGTTCTCAAAAGCCAGGTTTAGCCTGCTTCGTTGTGATATAAATGAGTTCGGGTATTGCTGGTCTTTCATCAGCTCTTTATAGCCGTTTCTGTATTCAAAGCGAGGTCTAAGTTGTAGGTCTGCTTCAAATTCTTGGCCAAAAGAAGCTGTGCTCGTAACAGCGATGAGCGCTGTTGCAAGATATTTTACAGTAGTTTTCATAACTATGTGGTGGTTGTTTGGGTTATTTTATTTTTTTAGCTTCCTCTACGATTTTAGCTACCGTATTGTCATAGCTAACTCCCAATCCTTCTTGTTGGAAGGTCATTTCTCCCTCAGCATTAAAAACGCTAATGATGTTTGAGTGCGAGAAGTCAATAGGAGAGATTCTCTTGTAGTTTACGGCCAGTACGGCTGCAAACTCACGCGTGTTCTCTTCAGTAGAGCGCAAGAAGACCCATTGGTCAGAAGTCATTTTGTTTTCGATTGAGAATTCTTTTAGGCGTTCTGGTGTATCCACCTCTGGGTCAATACTGAACATCACTAACTTCACTTTGTCTTTATATTCCTGTGGAATTTGCTCTTCTATATTTCGCATATCTGCTACGAGTCTCGGGCAGGCAGCCTTGCAAGAAGTATAGATCATCACCATCACCAATACATTTCCGCGGAGCTCCACAAGTTCGATATCTTTACCGTCTTGATTGGTCCATTTCTCGGGTAGGTTATAGATAGATAGGTCAGTTATGGGCATATCTTGAACCGATGTAATTTCATCAGTAACATTATCTGTTGATTTCTTGTCTGAGTTGCAACCCATAAGTAGCAATAATAAGACAGAGAATAGGGTGGTAGCTTTTTTCATAAGTGTTTTTTTATCGGATTATTTGATGTTTTTGGCACATCTAAAGCCTAGGTTTTTTGTGGTATAACTCGCTTTTAAACTTCCTCTAAAGGCATAGCGCATAAAGGCGGCATAATCCATTAGGTCTGTTGCATCGACAGAGCCACTTCCGCAAAATAATTCTCTATCAGAGTCTTTGTCTTTACGAGATTCTCCTGAGAGGAATATACTGTTGAAATCAAAAGTCCATTCCCAAACTAATCCGTGCATATCATATACACCCCAATAATTCTTAAAAGTACTTCCGACTTTGTTGTTATAGGTTTTGTTTTTCTCATACCATCCGAGGATGTATTTGTTGAATTCCTCTTTCGTACGAGCATCCTTATGTTTGTCGTCTGCCATCGCTGCATATTCCCATTCCTCTAGGGTTGGTAAACGCTTTCCTTGGCATTCGCAGTATTTTTTAGCAGCAAACCAAGATACGTTGGTCACCGGTGCTTTAGGGTCAAGATTTCCGAAATCTGAATCCGATGCCCAGTGTGATAAATAACTTTTGGCTGCAAACAATCGTTTGATATTTGTTCTGTTATAATCAGGATATTCTTTGACAAACGCTAAGAACTGTTGATTAGTAACGGGGTAGATGTCTAGCAAAAAGGCATCTACCTTAGTTACTTTATCTTCTGTAGAACCGTATAGAGGAATGAAACTTCCTGCCCCTATAGTGGCCATTTCAGTTTTAGTTTGAGAAAAAGAGATAGAACCCCACAGTAGTAGTAGTGTGTATAATATATATTTACTTCCAGTTTTTAGCGATTCCATCTCTTTATCTTCTTTTGAATTAATAAATTACTTTTTTAGGTGTAGTTATGACTGATTGATTAGTCGTGAATATCTACTTGTTTTGGTGCAGGTCTAGCTCTACGCTCTTTAACCAATTGTGGTGTTACGACAGTTTTGTTGTTGCCCCAGCTGTTATATACATAAGTCATTACGTCAGCGATCTCTTGGTCAGTTAAGTTTTGGCTAGTCATCACTGAGTTATACTTGGCTCCGTTTACAGTAATTTCTCCTGTTAACCCGAAGATTACAGCATCTACAGCACGGTTTACGTCAGCATTCAGGTAGTCTGATTTGGCTAGCGGAGGGAACGCACTTGGGATACCTTGTCCTTCTGATTGGTGACAAGCGAAACAAGTATTTCCGTAAATATTTTTACCGTCAGCGATTTGTTGTGCCAATGTTTTGTCTACAATAACATCGTCTGCTTTGGCTTTTTTAGGCATACGTTGAATACCTCCACCTTCTGGAAGGTAAATTCCCTCTTGGATAGTTCCAGAATAAACTTGTTTATTCTCTTCTCCTTCGACTTTCAAGATTCCTAGTGCTCCTTTGTTGAACGCTCTAAAGATAGAGTGGTCTACTAGAACTAAAGATCCCGGTACGTCAGTTTTGAACTCTACAGTAACCGCTCCTCCTGCAGGAACTAGTGTAGTCTGTACGTTGTGGTTGATTAAGTCAGCTCCCTCTACGTATACTTTGTCAAATATCTCTCCAATCACGTGGAAAGAAGATACTAAGTTTGGTCCACCGTTACCCATAAAGATTCTTATTGTTTCTCCTACTTTAGAAGTCAAAGCTCCGTCTCCGATAAGTGCTCCTACTTTTCCGTTGAATACCACATAGTCAGCATTTTCTTCGATGGCCTTGTTCATATCAAAGGCTTGTAGTCCTTGATCTCCGTATTTACCTTGTGTATAGAAGTCTCCTTGCATTACGTAGAACTCTTTATCTACTGGAGGTAATCCACCTTCTGGTTCGATTAGGATAAGTCCGTACATTCCGTTTGCGATATGCATCCCTACTGGAGCCGTAGCACAGTGGTAAACAAATAAACCTGGGTTAAGTGCTTTGAAGCTAAATGTTTTTTCTTGTCCTGGTGCTACAAGTGAAGAAGATGCTCCACCACCTGGTCCGGTCACAGCGTGAAGGTCAATGTTGTGTGGGAGTTTGTTATCAGGGTGGTTTTTTAATGTGAATTCGATCTCATCACCAACTCTGGCTCTGATGAAGCTTCCGGGTACTGTTCCACCGAAAGTCCAGTAAACATATTTTACGCCGTCAGCCATTTCGCCTTCTTCTTCGATGATTTCCATATCAACGATAAGTTTCATTGGTTTTCTGTCTCCAACAGGTTTTGGTACGAATGGCGGCGCTGTTAGTTCAGCTACCATTTCACCTACAACGACCATATCTTTAGGGTCTGTCTTTTTTTGGTCTTGTTTGCATGAGATAGCAGAGGCGGAAATAAGGCCTATGACAAACAAACTGAGGATTCTCTTTTTCATAATTATTGATTTTGATGGTTTAAATAATCAGGACAAAAGTAGGTTGGTAAAAATTTTTAAAAACTGATAAAAGTCATTCTTTTTAAACTATTATAGAAGTATTGTAATGCTTTTATTTACTTGTGTGCTCTTTTTAAATTTTGTGTGTATTATGCTGCAGTATGCAGTTCTCTGTGCGATAATGTTTAATAAATACATAAATATAGTGAATATATGACATAAGTCATAGGGTTAATATTTTGCTTGTGGTGTTACCTTGCTAATTTATTAAAAAAATATATAACTCTTGCTAATAACTTTTAAATAAATAGAGTTGCTTGGCGTTTTTTTGTTATAAAATTCACTGAGCTGAGTATTTTGATTCGTAGTAGCATCGTTCTAGCTGTCTTTGTCGGATGGGTTGAGCACACACATTTCGCCTCAGAAATACTTGCCAATCACAACCAAATAAAACAAGAGGATTGTCTGTAAATAAGCATTTGTGAGAATGTTAAGCTCCTACGAATGACTCGCTTTTTTATCGAGTTGCCTTAAGTAGTAATCTGTTTAATGAAGCTCTTGCGCTACAAAGCGTTCTATCATAGGAGTTGGTTTTGTTGATAACTTATCCGGATAATACCCTTATAAATATGTAAATTTGAAAACTTCGACCTAAACGCTATTTTCAGATTTATGTACTTAATTTTTGACACAGAAACCACTGGTTTACCCTTACGACGGAACGCTCCGATAACCGATACGGACAACTGGCCAAGATGCGTTCAGATTGCTTGGCAACTGCATGACGAATTAGGAAATCTTATCGAACATCAAGATTATATCATCAAACCAGATGGTTATAATATCCCCTTTGATGCTGAGAGTGTACATGGAATTTCAACGGAACTGGCAAGCAAAGAAGGAGTAGATATTGCATTAGTATTAGAGAAATTCAACATAGCCTTATCAAAAACTAAATTTGTCATAGGTCATAACCTGAATTTTGATTTGAATGTGATGGGATGTGAGTATCATCGTTATTCACTGCCTACTGACCTCAATCAGAAGCCAGTCCTTGACACTTGTACAGAGGAGACGGCTAGCCTCTTAAAACTCCCCGGAGGTAGAGGTGGCCGATTCAAACTACCGACCTTAGGAGAGTTATATCACTTTATGTTTGGCGTAGATTTCAAAGAGGCTCACAATGCTACTGCCGATGTTGAAGCCACCACTCGTGCATTCTTAGAATTAGTCCGAAAAGATTTCTTTAGCCTAGAACAACTCGATGCTCCTGCAGATTATCTTCAGAGATTCAAAGCAAACAATCCGAACGTCATTCAGCTAATTGGGTTGAAACAAATCAACCTAAAAGAAGCCTCTGAAAATATCAGAAGACAATTAGCCAAAGAACATACCAAACAACAAGCAGCTGATGCCTCAAAAGTTGAGGCTATCACAGGTGATTTTGTACACCTTCACAACCATACTCAGTTTTCTATCTTACAATCTACCATATCCATTGATGCCTTGGTCAAAGCAACCATAAAGCACAAGATGAAGGCAGTTGCGATGACAGATCTCGGAAATATGATGGGTGCTTTTCATTTTGTTAGCAGAATTGAATCTCATAATAAGGCGCTCGATAAAAAGATAAAAGAAGCTTCGGCAAATGCAGAAGAAATCGTTGATGAGAATTTTATTAAACCAATCGTGGGTTGTCAGCTTTATGTATGTAATGATCATCTGAATAAAAGCCAAAAAGACAACGGTTACCAGGTTGTGTTCTTAGCAAAAAATAAAAAAGGCTATCACAATTTAGCAAAAATGTCATCAATAGCCTTTACAAAAGGTTTCTATTATGTCCCGAGAATTGATCGATCTATCGTAGAGCAATACAAAGAGGACATCATTGTCTTATCGGGAAACCTTTATGGAGAAATTCCGAGTAAAATCCTAAATATAGGCGAAGCGCAAGCAGAAGAAGCACTACTGTGGTGGAAAGAACAGTTTGGGGATGACTTTTACCTTGAGGTTATGCGTCATAACCAACAAGACGAAGAGGTAGTAAATAAAACCTTGGTTGAATTCTCCAAAAAGCACCAAGTCAAACTAATTGCTACTAATAATGCGTATTATATTGACCAAGAAGATGCAAACGCACACGATATCTTGTTGTGTGTAAAAGACGGTGAAAAACAAGAAACCCCCAAAGGTAGGGGAAGAGGTTTCCGCTACGGATTGGATAATAACCAATATTATTTTAAATCGGCTGAGCAAATGAAGGCGCTCTTCAAGGATATTCCGCAGGCTGTAAATAATATTGATGAAATTGTCAACAAAGTTGAGCCATATTCGCTCTCAAGAAATGTATTGCTCCCTAAATTCGAGATTCCAACGGAGTTCCTAGTCGCAGAAGACCTAGAGGATGAAGGCAAAAGAGGGGAGAACAAATACCTCGAATACCTGACCTACGAAGGTGCTAAAAAAAGATACGGAGAAATTACCGAAGCACTAAAAGAGCGGTTGGACTTTGAGTTATCGACAATCAAGATGACGGGCTATCCAGGCTATTTTTTGATTGTTCAGGACTTTATAGCGGCAGCACGTACGATGGGCGTTTCTGTAGGTCCAGGACGTGGGTCAGCTGCGGGTTCGGCAGTTGCGTATTGTTTGGGAATCACAAATATTGACCCGATAAAATATGATTTACTTTTTGAGAGATTCCTTAACCCTGACAGGGTATCGATGCCCGATATCGATATTGATTTTGACGATGAAGGCCGCTCCAGAGTCATGCAATATGTGATAGATAAATACGGTAAAAATCAAGTAGCGCAAATTATTACCTATGGTACTATGGCTGCTAAATCATCTATACGAGATACAGCAAGAGTATTAGACCTACCGCTATATGAGGCTGATAGGGTATCTAAACTCATACCGAATATGAGTCTAGCGAAGATTTTCTCTATGCCAGAGGCAGAACTAAAGAAAAAACTAAGAGCAGACGAATACGAAAAAGTAGTCGAACTCATTGCCTTGTCAAATGAAGATAATCTTATAGGTCAGACCATTCAGCAAGCAAAAATATTAGAAGGCTCACTCAGAAATACAGGAATACACGCCTGTGGTGTGATCATTACCCCAGATGATATATCGAACTTTGTACCAATTGCCAATGCTAAAGATTCAGACCTAAACGTAACCCAGTTTGACAACTCAGTGGCAGAAAACGCCGGACTCCTCAAGATGGACTTCTTGGGACTGAAAACCCTAACTCTGATTAAAGACACTGTCAAGCTTGTTAAATACACTAAAAATATTGACTTAGATCCAGATGCATTTCCGATCGATGATACCAAAACCTATGAGTTGTTTCAGAGGGGAGAAACTATCGGTATTTTCCAATACGAATCGCCAGGAATGCAGAAGTATATGCGACAACTCAAACCAACTGTTTTTGGAGATCTAATTGCGATGAATGCCTTGTATCGCCCCGGACCCTTAGAATATATTCCGAGTTTCATCAAAAGAAAAAACGGAGAAGAAGAAATCAAATATGACCTCGATGTCATGGAGGAGTATTTGTCTGAAACCTACGGAATTACAGTCTATCAAGAGCAGGTAATGTTGCTCTCACAAAAACTAGCTGACTTTACAAAAGGAGAGGCCGATGTACTGAGAAAGGCTATGGGTAAAAAACAAAAGGACGTACTCGATAAGATGAAACCACAGTTTATTGAGCGCGCTTCTGCCAAAGGCCACGATGCAACCATCTTAGAAAAAGTATGGAAAGACTGGGAGGCATTTGCTAGTTATGCTTTTAATAAGTCTCACTCTACGTGCTATGCTTGGATTGCGTACCAAACGGCGTATCTGAAAGCCCATTTCCCAGCAGAATACATGGCGGCAGTTCTGTCAAATAATATGAATGATATCAAACAAGTAACCTTCTTTATGGAGGAATGTAAGCGTATGGGCATTGAAGTGCTTTCGCCTGATGTCAACGAATCCTATTACAAATTTACAGTAAACGAAAATAATGCGATTCGCTTTGGTATGGGAGCGATAAAGAATGTAGGAATGAATGCCGTACAAGCTATCGTAGATACTAGACAAGACGGCAAGTATAAATCGGTTTTTGACTTAGCGCGAAGAATTGATCTGAGGGCAGTTAGCAAGAAAGTATTCGAAAACCTTGCTCTTGCCGGTGGATTTGATTGCTTTACTGATACACATAGAGCTCAATACTTTAATGCAGATGCAGATGGAATCATTTTCTTAGAAAAAGTAGTTCGATATGGAGCAAAATTTCAAGAAAACGAAAACTCTGCTCAAGTCAGCCTTTTTGGTGATGCGAGTGAAGTCCAAATTCCAGAACCTATTGTGCCTGCAGCAGAGGAATGGGGAGCTATGGAAAAACTAGCTAGAGAAAAAGAAGTCGTCGGGATTTATATCTCTGGACATCCTCTCGATGGATTTAAACACGAAATGAAGTATTTCTGTAATATGAGTCTTAGTAAGATTGACGACCTAAGAGAGCTACTTGGCAAACAGATAAATGTTGGCGGAATTATAACACATGTCGAACACAGAGTAGCAAAAAACGGAAAAGGCTGGGGAATGTTTACGCTAGAAGACTACGAAGGAAGTTATACCTTCAGACTATTCGGAGAGGATTATCTGAAGTTTAAAATGTATTTTAACCTAAACCAATTTACCTACATTAAGTTTAGCGTTAGAGAAGGTTGGGTTGATAAAAACACAGGCAAACCATCCGAACCGAGAATTCAATATATACAGATGCAATATATGCAAGATGTATTGTCAGATTTCGCAAAAAAACTAGTGATGCGATTTAATATAGATATGCTCGATAAAGAACTTGTCGAGATGTTATTGGATACCTTCAGAAGAAATAAGGGCGATAAGCCTGTTAGTTTTGAACTCTACGAATTTGATCAGGAATACGAGGCTAAGAAAGTAGTGACTACAGTAAATTTCGAACCTAAAACAGAAGATATTAACGACGACGAACTCGTTGACTTTGAGCCCATACAAGAAGAGGTTACAGAAGAACCAATCTCAGAAACTGAACCTAAGGTTTTACACTTCTTGGAGATGGATAGTGCTAGTATGAAGATAAATATCTGTAAAGAACTATTAGATGAACTAGAGAAAAAACAAATTAATTTTGTGCTAAATTAAAGTTTTCCACATCATGTGAGTTAGAATGGATTGACTCTAAAAATTTAAATAACAAAGCTTTAGTAAAAATAGTGCTGTTTCTAGAATAAAAAACAGTACTTTCGCGACCGCAAAAATAACCTATGAAACGCATCAACGAATACAAAAAACTCTTTGGAGTTGAAAAAGAAATAGAACTAAAGTCGCTAAAAACTACGTACCGCAATTTGGTAAAAGAATGGCACCCTGACAAATTTCAGGATAGTGACGAAAAACGTTTAGAAGCAGAAGAATATAGCCGTAAAATTATTGACGGTTATCACTTCTTGGTAAGCATCGCTCCTGAGACCATCGCTGCCAACTTATCAGCTTACGAAGAGACTATTGCCAATTCTGGTATAGCAGACTTCCAACACAAAGGAATGGTACTCGAGATAACTTACTTAGACGGATCTACGTATGAGTATTTTGGAGTTAACAAACAGACCTATATCAAAATGGTCAATAGCGATAAACTCAACCGTTTTGCAAAACGAAATATTTATCCAAATTGCATTTACAGAAAATCAAAAAGAGATACTGAGAAAGAATAATATCCTTTGCTTAACAAAACCAAAAAAAAACCTGCATTTAGCAGGTTTTTTTTTGGTTCTAGGCTATTTAGTGTAGTATGTGCGTAGTTTATACAAATAAGACTACACTCGTGAAAAAGGCAATTATAAAATGAAGATACAGATTCTGTCTATACTTCTTCCAATAAGAAAAAATCATTAAAATAAAATTTATAAAGCTTAACAGTATAAAAGTTGTACGAAAAAAAGAAGGATCGTTTATATAAGTCAAGGCAATAGAAATTGCTAAAATTTTGGCTATGATTAGTGAGCTAATGATGAATATTATTTTTTCATTCTTGTTTTTTTCATACTTAAACCTAAAAAATCGAATAGGCATAAAGTAAAAAGATAAAGGCAATATAACTATCAGATATATATAGCTAGTATTATTTTTTTTGCGACTAAAAAAAATAATAAACAAGCCAAAGCAGCTATGAAATATTCAAATTTGATGGCTTTATTTTGTAAATTCAGATTGGTAGTTTCCATGCTATTCTTTTTTTATATATTTATTCTTCAAATTTGAGTTCAGTAACAAGCTGCAACATAGTTTTCTTCTTCATATCGTCACAACAAAAACCTACAAATCCTTCAACTCACTCACTACTTTAGTTATCGTCTGTTTAGCATCGCCAAACAACATCAAACAATTCGGAAAGCCGAAGAGTTCGTTTTCGATTCCTGCATAGCCTTTCCCCATACTTCTTTTACTCACAATCACCGTTCTAGCTTTGTCGGTATGCAAGACTGGCATCCCAAAGATAGGACTGTTTGGGTTGGTCTTCGCCGCTGGATTCACCACATCATTGGCACCCACGATTAAAACCAAATCAGTATTAGCAAAGTCATCGTTGATATCATCCATCTCCACTAATTTGTCATACGGAATATTGGCTTCAGCCAATAGCACGTTCATATGCCCCGGCATACGACCCGCAACAGGGTGAATGGCAAATCTAAAGTTGATATTTCGTTTTTCGCATTGCTCGTATAATTCTTTGATGATGTGCTGCGCCTGCGCTACAGCCATTCCGTAACCCGGAACTACGATCACCGATGATGCAGAATCAAATAACATCGCCGTTTCTTCAACGCCAATTTCTTTGACTACTATTTCGCTGCCCTCAGCATCGCCACTAGCAGCCTTTTGCCCAAATCCGCCTAAGAGCACATTGACAAGCGATCGGTTCATCGCCTTACACATAATATTGGTCAAGATAATCCCTGAGGCACCCACTAAGGCTCCTGCAACAATCAATACGTTGTTGCTCAACACAAATCCTGTAGCACAAGCTGCCATTCCTGAGTAGGAGTTCAACAGCGAAATCACCACTGGCATATCTGCACCTCCAATTGGGATTACGGTTAAGACCCCTAATAAGAAGGATAAACCAACCAATACGAGTATAAATATAAAATCGGCTTGGCTAGATATTGCCCAAATAGAAGCGATGACTGCAGCGATAAATAAAATTAAATTGATGGGATGTTGTCCTTTGAAATTGATGGCATTTCCTTTGATTCTCCCCGAGAGTTTTGCCCATGCGATAAGTGATCCCGTAAAAGTAATTCCACCGATGAAAACACTCAGAATAATACTCACGCCAGTGATAGTATCTACCTCTAGCATCCTTTCTTGGGTATTCATCCAATAGTCAGACGTAGAAACCGCTACCGATGCCAATCCTCCGAAACCGTTGAAAAGCGCTACCATTTCAGGCATTTGAGTCATCTCTACCTTAAAGGCAATGTATAATCCGATGGCAGAGCCAATCAGGATACACACTAGGATTTCAGGAATAGTTAAGAGTTGCACTTGTATCAGTGTAGCGACAATGGCGATTAACATCCCAACGGCAGATAAGGTATTCCCCGATCTTGCTTGTGAGGTTTTGCCCAGTCTTTTGATCCCTACGACAAAGAGAATCGACGCTACTAAATAAGCTAATTGTATGAGTGGATCCATCTTATTTCTTCTTTTTAAACATTTTCAACATTCGGTCAGTAACGGCATAACCGCCCACTACGTTGATGGTAGCCAGAATAATGGCTAACATCCCCAAGTATTTACTCACCTGGGTAAAACCCAATTCGTTGCTGGCCAAAATAGCGCCTACAATCGTAATCCCAGATATCGCATTAGAGCCTGACATCAAAGGCGTGTGAAGGGTAGGAGGTACTTTATTGATTAACTCAACGCCCAAGAAACTCCCTAGCGCAAGTATGTATATCAGAATAATTAGTTGCTCTATATCCATTGCTTATGTATTTAAAATTGATTTTGTAAACTCGTGTATGAGTGCGCCACGGTGCGTAATCAGCGATCCTTTGGTGATTTCTTCTTCCATTTCCCATTTGAAGGCGTCTTTATCAGCCAAGTGCAGCAACAAGGTGCTGATGTTTACGGCGTATAATTGACTCGCATTCACCGGAAGTAAAGCCGGCAGATTTGAGGCGCCGATAATAGTCACCTTGTGTTTGACAACTGTTTCGTCTTTTACGGATACCTCGCAGTTTCCGCCAGATTCTGTAGCCATATCAACGATAACTGAACCCGCCTTCATAGATTTAACCATTTCTTCAGTGACTAATACAGGTGCTTTTTTTCCGATAACTAAGGCAGTAGTGATAACCAAATCAGCCTCTTTGATTTTAGAGACAATCAGTTCTTTTTGTTTTTGTAAGAATTCAGCCGATACCTCTTTGGCATAACCGCCTTCAACTACGACTGCTTCAACGCCTTCAACCGATAAGAATCGCCCGCCTAAAGATTCCACTTGCTCTTTGGTTTCAGGGCGCACGTCTGATACTTCTACTACCGCTCCTAATCTCTTGGCAGTAGCCACAGCTTGTAATCCTGCTACACCAGCGCCAAAAATCAATACTCTAGTGGGCGTAATCGTACCTGCAGCCGTCATCATCAGCGGAAAAATTTTCCCCAACGCATTGGCACCCAAAAGCACGGTTTTGTATCCAGCCAAGTTGGCTTGCGAGCTCAGTGCATCCATTTTCTGTGCTCTAGAAATTCGAGGTACAGCATCCATCGAGAAAGAAGAAATGTTTTTCTGGTTTAAAGCAGCGACAATACTCGGAATGGTATAGGCATATAAAAAAGAAATCGTGACAATGCCTTCTTTGAGTAGGCTGACTTCCTCAAGCGTAAAGGCGTTGACTTTCAACACCACATCACAAACAGAAACCTCTGATTTGCTAGTGATTGTAGCGCCTGCAGCTTGATACTCTTCATCTGAAAAAGAAGAAAGTAGTCCTGCCGTGGATTCTATAGTTACCTCAAAACCCTTCTTAAGCAAATGCTTAACCACGTCTGGAGTTAGGGCAACACGCGTTTCTAGTGGTTTGATTTCTTTTAAAACTCCAATTTTCATAGGCGCCAGATTTTGTATCTAATTTAACATTAGTGCGAAATTATGTTTAATATTTAGAACTATGCAACTAAATTTAACTTTTGTTTATGAAATGTGGATAAGATTTAAAAATTGTTTATAACTACACTTATGGAGACAAGCTTATTCTTTGGCATCTTTATCCTGAAGCCTATATATAATGCTGATTTTCTGGGCTTAACACCACCAACAGCTTTCATCTTTGCCAGTAGTTAGCTTTTCTCTTAATAGTTTATTACACAAAGCAAGCTGCAATACAGTGCACAGGGTGTAGCGATGGGCTTTTGGGGTTATTTTGATATACTACAGACAAGCCTACAAAAGGCATACATGCTCTCTGGGGTTCTGCTGCGGTAAATGCCAATGCTATAGCCTTGTGAAGATTGGGCGTATCGAGTTTGAAGTAGTGTATCTCTGGCGTAGATAAATAGGCTTGCCCCTCAACCAGAGCATAGTGTCCGATAGTCACTTCTAAGAAAAAATCTTTGTATTTTTTTGACAACTCACGCAACAAGGCTACATTGATCTGAAGTAAATTTGCTGTGGAGTCATAGCTTATATACTGCGTATAAATCTTAGAGTTTTTGTTGAGTGATTTGTTTTTAAGCGCCTTATAAGTTGACTCAGACTGCAAGATTTTCTGAAAAGACTTGTCAGGTACATCATTTCTGAGCTGCAAAAATACAGACATCAATTGGTTGTGAAAAGTTCCGTCTTTCTGCCTCCACAAATACGGAATCAGTGCTTGTTTAAAGCCTTTTACAAAAACCGATACCTCGCTAAGTCTTTGTTGTGATGCTTTTACTTTGGGGTGATTTTGCATGGATTCTTTCGTAAAACCTCCTGAATATTGTTTGACATAGGTCTTCCCATCGCGGATACAGAAAATTAAATCTCCAAATCTACCTCTTAACTTAAAAAAGTTGTTTGATTTAGCCATAATTACTATCTTTAATGCGTTGAAATATAATGCATTAAAAGTAATGCGATTTATTTAACTTTCCAATTCATAATTCAAGATTCCATCCTTTTATCGTTTAGACACTCCTTATCAATGACACATCAATGACACATCAATGCCGCCTCAGTGGCGCATGTAGTAGGCTATACATGTGAGACTCCTTGGTTATCACTTGCCTACTAGTGGGCTAATGATTACCTCTAACTTAGCCATTAGTTACTATAAGAACTGATTCCCTCTACCAGACTTGCCTAGACGCGTGAGGCTTGGATACGACAGAAAGCTTCACTAACCAATTATTCTTACAGTTATTTCTAAATAGTATTAAATAATATATCAATAAAAGTACAAGTAGTTGTTTTATTTATTATTTTTATCCCAATTATTGAACTGGTATTTGAAGTAAGTCGTTGTTGTAATAAAGAATCATTATTTGTAATACTATACGCTGAGATATGTCAATACTTTTAAAAAAAATATGGCATCGAGACGCCTTTAGAATAGGCCTTTAGTTCAGTTATGATTCTGAAAGTATCCGCATTATAAAAAAACTTGGCGGAAAGTATAGCAAGACGCATAGATGTTGGTATTTAGATTATAACCCACAATCCTATGCCGCATTTAAAAAACATTTCAGTAATTTTGAGATTGAAAACTCGATAGATTCTCATCAAACGCACACGGTGACCGGCACAAGCCGTGACCATTCACCCATAGCCACAAGCGACATTCAGTTAGGTTTAGCGGCGCTAATCAAACCTGAACATAAAGCGGATGTTATGCCGCTTGCACAAAGATTGCGTTTAGAATTATTGACCAATATCGGAAAGTATTGGGTTTTTAAGATGCAGTATCATCAAACTATTAGCAAACAATTATTAGCCATAAAGGGTGTGTATTGGAATGCCAATTATAAATGCTATATGGCTTTACGTCATCCTCAAGTAAAAATAAAAGTAGAGGAATTACTCCAAACAGATTCTTTTTTTGGAGATGATTATTTAAGTAAAGAACGCGTCTTTAAGGGTGAGAAGATAAGTATAAAACCACACTTAGAGGATATAGCCTGGATGGAAGTATATGTACCAAAGTTAGTAGTCATTCATGAAAAACTGAAGCGCTTCTCGATGGTTAGGTATAGCAAAGTAAAAGATTGTTATTTAGTGCCCGCAGCCCCCGTTGCTTATGAGAGTTTAGCTTTGCAGATGGAAGCCTTAGATGTAGTGATTATCAATCAATTACCCGACAATTATTTGCAAAAAAGACACCTACCCAATAGAAGACAGCTAGACATAAGAAATGCTAAAGAGCGCATCTATGAACAACTCCCTGAGCAAGCAAGAGGTTATCTGACTAAAATGATGGATACTATATTGGCTTTGAATTATAGTCATAATACTTTGAAGTCCTATAGTAGTGCTTTAATACAGTTTTTAAGACATTTTAATTACCAAGATCCTCAAACACTTTCGCAGGATGCGATTATAACTTATTTGGCCTCACTTATGGAACGCGGATTGAGTGCTACTACAGGACATACGATGGTAAATAGCCTACAGTTTTATTATCACAATGTCTTGGATCAAAAGCAGTATACTTTTAAATTACCACGTCCGAAGAAAGAAAAAAAACTGCCTACTGTTTTGACTATGGATGAGTGTTTACGGATATTTCAGGTAGTAGACAACCCTAAACATAAATTGCTTTTACTTATAGGTTATGGTGCTGGTTTGCGGGTAAGCGAAATAGTAAACTTAACGTGGTCAGATATCCTGTTTCAAGAACACAAAATTCACATCAAAAATGCAAAGGGAATGAAAGACCGAATGGTAATGTTGCCCTACGCAATAATAAATTCCTTAGAATTGTATAAGAAATTATATAAGGGAAAAGATTATGTTTTTGAAGGACAATTTGCAGGCGAGCCATATAGTACTACTAGTGTTCAAGCAGTAATGCGCAAAGCTTTGCAGAAAAGCGGTTTAGATAAAAAAGCAACAGTGCACAGCTTGCGGCATAGTTTTGCTACCCATTTACTAGAAAACGGAACGGATATACGCTATATACAACAATTCCTTGGGCACTCAAGTATCAAAACTACAACAATCTACACGCACTTAACCAATAGTGCCATAGATAAAATTAAAAGCCCACTAGATATAATGGTTGATCAGAAAAATAAGAAAAAACTTGAATAGAAATTGTGTAATTTAAAAAAAGTTATATATACTTGCGTATATTTACTAGTTGGCGGTAATTTTACCAAACAGAATGTTAAACATAAAAAAATATATTCCGATGAAGCTATAAGTAACTGTCCAAAATA
>CAZRCB010000011.1:0-29670 GCA_964598455.1 uncultured Flavobacterium sp. | reverse complement strand
ACTCAACCCTCTTTTGCAGAGGACGTAAATGACTTAGGAGGATTAACCCTTATGGGAAATCAACTATCTAGTACAAGGCTTATCATTAATGCATCGGTTGGCGGCCCACAACCAAAGGCAGGTGTACCGACTATTGAGCTTACAAATTTTCAGAAAAAAGCCTATAACAATATGGGTGTTCCCGGAGCAAAGGTAGCACACTTATTAGCGCCAGGATACGGAAGTATTGCTGGATTGGCTAACGGTACAGCAAATCCATACTTCGTGAGACATGCCACCTCAGAAACAGTTAGCGTTCTGGATGATGTGATGTCCTTAAGTCCAACTTTTTTTACCAACTGGATTGGTGCAAATGATGTTTTAGGCTATGCTACCTCAGGAGGAGCTGGAGATGTGATTACGGATGAGGCTACATTTGAATTTGCTTATACAACTATTACAAATGCTTTGACATCAAACGGAGCAAAAGGAGTTGTGGCTACTATTCCGAGCGTTACTTCTATTCCGTTTTTTAATACAGTGCCTTATAACCCACTTAGCTCAGAAGACTCGAGTTTTGCAGCGGCTATTCCTTCTCTTCAAGTGCTTTACGGAGCATTAAATCAGATTTATGGAGCATTGGGAGTTACTGGAAGAAATCTAGTAATCAACAACCCTGGAAACACTCCATTATTGATGAAAGACTTGGCTCTTACTGATTATGGACCAATGATTCAAGCAGTTGCGGAGACTATTCCTCAGTTTGCACCTTTGGCACCTATCTTAGGAGCACACTTCGGACAAGTGCGTCAGGCTACTGCAAATGATCATGTCTTGCTTACTACTAGCGGCGTTATCGGTACTGCACCTCAAGGAATTCCTGCACCACTTAACGCCTACGGAATTTCATTTCCTCTAGAAAATCAAATGGTATTGACTAGCACAGAAGCTAATATGGTTAATGTTGCTACGCTTAGCTTCAATAGTATTATCAAAAACATTGCTGCCTCAAAAGGATTAGCAGTGGCTGATATGAACCTTATCATGGGTAAATTGGCAAACTGGCAAACTGGTCTTGCCACTGAAGACGGACAAGTATATTATGCTAACTATTTCAGTCCTGCAAGAATTCACACGACGTTGTTCTCTTTAGATGGAGTTCACCCGAATGCGAAAGGTTATGCTATCGTAGCTAACGAGATTATCAAAGTTATCAATAGTCACTATAAGTCACATCTACCACTAGTAGATCCGTCGGCTTACCCGACTACGACTGTTTTAGTATCTAACTAACTATATAAAAGACCTCTTTTTGAGGTCTTTTTTTGTAAAAAGAAAATAAGTATGAAAACAATTATAAGTGTATTATTAACAGGTATATTGGTGTATTTCCTAGCAAGTTTTTTGCCTGGAGTTTCAGTTGACAGTATGTCATCAGCTATAATTGTAGCAATTGTTTTGGCTTTGTTAAATATGTTCGTAAAACCCGTATTGGTATTTTTAACGCTACCTGCTACACTGATCACCTTTGGGTTGTTTCTCTTAGTTATCAATGCTTTTGTAGTATTGATCTGTGAGGAATTAGTCACTGGTTTTCATGTGAGTTCTTTTTGGACAGCTCTTCTTTTTAGTGTGATTCTTACCGTGTTTCAGTCTATTTTGTTTTCACTTCCTGAGAGTCAACAAAGACGCTAAAAAGGTATGCTTATTGTTTTTAACAAAACTCCATTGACTTAGGTTGGTGGAGTTTTATATTTTGACTAATTTTACTTTTTCTAAAAAAGCAGATGAAATGAAGAATCTATTTGTTGTCTTAGCAATTATTATAATGTCTTTTATGACAGTTTCGGCTCAAGTAGAGTATGAGGTTTCGCCTCCGTTCAATATCAAAACTGCATCGTTTGTGAATAATGGTCAGAACGTAGTTCCTTTATTTAAGTTAGGTGAAGGCTTTAGGTTTGAATTTGATGACCTCTATGCCTCTGAACAGGACTACTATTATACGATCACTCACTGTAATTATGACTGGAAACCATCAGGATTATCAAAAATGGAGTATCTCAAAGGTTTTGATAATATCAGAATTCAGAACTACGAGAATTCGTTTAATACCCTACAAAATTATTCTCACTATAGCTTGAGAATTCCAAATTCACAAACACAGCAAATAAGCCTTTCGGGCAATTATATCCTAAAAATTTTTGATGACCAAAGCCAATTGGTATTGTCAAGACGTTTTGTGATTTATGAAAACACCGTTGGAGTACCCTTGCAGATCAAACGCTCTAGAACAATGACAGACATAGAGCAAATGCACAATCTGGAGTTTTCTATTCGTCCAGGAGCATTGCAACTCCAAAATCCGACAGAAAATGTGAAGGTGGTTCTACTGCAAAATGCTATTTGGAGTACGGCTATAACCAACATAAAACCACAGTACACTATTGCCAGCGAACTTATTTATAAATATGATAAGGAGACTAGTTTCTATGCCTCTAATGAGTTTTTGTATATAGAGACTAAAGATATCCGCTCTTCTAACAACACTGTCAGTCACGTAACGGCAGGAGAGATATACAACACCCATCTCTATACGCATTTGGCAAGAGCAAATCAATCATACACCTATTTTCCAGACATAAACGGAGGGTTTATGTCAACTGTTTACAATAAGAATAAACCAAGTATTGAGGCAGATTATTCTTGGGTGTATTTTACGTTGAAAGCACCAAGTTATTACGGAAAGGATGCAGTATATATTAATGGAATGTTCAATAACTATGCTCTGACAGATGAATACAAGATGGATTATGATGAGCAAGAAGGCTTATATTCGAAGGCTTTGCTAATCAAGCAAGGTTTTACAAACTACCAATATGTATTAGCAAACGACAAGCAGCAAGTAAATCAAAAAGATGCTATCGATGGGAATTTTTACGAAACCGAAAATGACTATTATGTGTTAGTGTATTATAGAGGAGCTACGGAGCGTTTTGATCGTGTACTTGGAATAGGTAAAGCAAACTCAATCGACGTGACAAATTAAATAAAGAATCAGTTTTTTCTAATTAGAACTCCATGGAAAAAATTATTTCATATCCGATATCTATAGTCTTTTATCTGATTTTTGGAATACTATTGGCTGTTTTTCATCCAATTCAGTGGCTTTGTTTACATCTTTTCGGATATCAAGCACATAAGAAATCAGTTGATTATCTAAACTTTGGATTAACACGAACTACTCAGCTTTTAGGAACGACCTATAGAATCAAAAACCTCGACTTAGCTCCCAAAGGAGTACCAGTTATTATAGTTGCGAATCATCAGAGTATGTATGATATTCCACCGATAATATGGTTTTTAAGGAGGTTACACCCGAAGTTTATTAGCAAGAAAGAATTAGGTAAAGGAATTCCTAGTGTTTCGTTTAACCTCAGACATGGTGGTTCTGTATTGATTGATAGAAAAGACCCTGAACAGGCGATCCCTCAAATACAGAAAATAGCTGAATATATAGAAAAGAACAATCGGTCAGTAGTGATCTTTCCGGAAGGGACAAGGAGTAAGACTGGAATACCTAGGAAGTTCTCTGAAAACGGGCTGAGAACTCTTTGTAAATATGCACCATCTGCTTATGTTCTGCCTGTGACTATCAACAACTCGTGGAAAATGGTAAAATTCGGGAATTTCCCGATGGGAATCGGCAGTAGTATTAGTTATACGATTCACCAGCCTCTAAAGGTAAGTGATTTTTCTATAGAAGAATTATTACAAAAAACAGAGGAAGTAGTTGTTTCAGCAATTGTCAATAAATAGATGAGGTATTAATTTGAAATGTATAGCTGAGAATTACCTCTTGTTTCTACTCTATAAGGGATCATTGCATATTCACCCTCGGCTACTGGTAATCCTGTAAATAAACTATATTCTAAACTATCACAAGGACAAACGGCTCTAATGCTGTTTATCTGAAGTTGAGAACAGCTAGACATATATTGATTAGGGCAATTTGCCTCATAAGTCCTGTAGCCAGCACCAGTATTAAAAATGATAACTCCATTAGTGCCTGCGCCTACAAATGTTACCAAAATGGCATTGCTCGGATAAATTAACGAGCTATACATAGGCAATTGCATATCTATAGTAAAACCGAAAGAATAGGTTGGTACAAACGGGTTATTGACACGTGCATGGTCACTTTCACAGCTATACATAACTAGTGATGTGGCTACTAAGACAAAAAAAATTCGAAACATAGATTAATCAGATTGAATAAGAGGCTAAGAGTGATATAGTATTTTACTCATCATTTGATTGGATGTGATATAGGTCTAAGGTTTCAGAAGAATTCGTTTCAAAATCTTGAGGAACTGGAATTTCAATATCTGAACTTGGCAATTCATTGAGGTGGTATTTAATTGTAGTATCTACGAAAATTACTCCAACATTCTTAGCATAATATTGGGTCGAAACAATAATGTCTTGTTGATCCATAATTACATAAGGAATATCAATTCCGAATAAAGAAACGGTAGCCGTTATCTTTGCTTTAAGACTTACAGTAGTTGATTTAATGTTCTCATAAACAACGTCTCCGATAGTTTGGGTAGGGAGGCTTTGCCCTGCAGTAGTAGAAAGTATATAATCAATCTTGAAATCAATATCGTTATAAAGGAAGTTGAAACTGTCCGATTTGCTGTCTAGTAGTTTTCCTGTAGGAGCGCTTGCGTCGAAAAATATAAAGTTATCGAAGTTAACGTCTAGTTCGCCTAGATTTCCTCCAAATATCTCACCTACGTTCATCAAACCACTAATCAGGACTTTTGATCCCGAGTTTCTAGATTTTCCACTTGTCATTACTCGTGAATAAAAACCAAGAGGCAAGTTGTTTTGAGTAGCAAATGTATGAAAGGTATAGCCATTTTCTTCAACAGTGCCATTAATATAAAGCGAATCTCTACTGGCTGGAGCCTGTTCAGATATTACGTCATAAACCCAGTAATTTGCTTCGTTTTGAGGAAAATAGGCATTATCGCCCTCAGGTATGATTGGAGAGCTTCCACTATCATCAGAGGAACAACCTAGAAATCCAAGAGCTAGGAATAAATATAAGAATTTCGTTTTCATGGTTTTTAAGTATTAAAAATAGGGTTAGGTAATAAAGTGTATCAAATGTATGAATAATAAGCGGTTTTTATTTATACTCTTCTTTGTATTAACACTAAAAATTTTATTTATAAATCAAACAAGTTGTATAGATACTAGGTGTTTCTAGGATGCAGACTAAAGTATTTTGCTTTGTGCTAAATAATATGTCCTTACTAACTAGAAAGAAATGGAAGGACTAAGGAAGGTAAAATCAAAACAAGAGTCATAAGCGTTTTGTCCTTAACGTATTTTAAGTTTACCTTTGCAACACTTCATTTATAACATCATTTGATATGTCTCTATCTAAATCTGGATTTTCAAAACTCTCTAAGATTGAAAAAATTGAGTGGCTGACATCGGCTTACTTATCTAACAATGCTTATGCTGAAAAAGTTTTAAAACAGTATTGGAACTCAGATGAGGCACTACAAAGGCTTCACGATGATTTTATAGAAAACACAATTTCAAATTTCTACTTGCCATATGCTGTAGCGCCAAACTTTATGATCAACGAAAGATACTACACTATCCCGATGGTTATTGAGGAGAGCTCAGTAGTTGCTGCAGCCTCTAAAGCTGCCAAGTTTTGGTCAAAAAGAGGTGGTTTTAAGACCACAGTTTTAGGTACAGAAAAAATAGGGCAAGTACATTTTATGTATAATGGAGATAAAGAAAAACTGACTAAATTCTTCGAATTAACCAAGCCTAAATTCTTCGAAAACACCCAAGCTATAACTGCCAATATGCAAAAACGAGGTGGCGGGATTACCTCTATAGAACTTCGCGATAAAACCTCTCAGCTCGATAATTATTATCAATTGCACGCTACTTTTGAGACTGTAAATAGTATGGGTGCTAATTTTATCAATACTTGCTTAGAGGATTTTGCGAAGACACTCAAACAAGAAGCAGAAGTATACGATGGGTTTACTGAAGGCGAACATATTGATGTCGTGATGAGTATATTGTCAAACTATGTTCCGAACTGTGTGGTTAGAGCGGAGGTAAGTTGTAAGGTTGAGGATTTAGATCAGAATCCCGCTTTTGCAGAGAAGTTTGTACAGGCTGTTCAGATTGCTAAAGTAGAGCCATTTAGAGCTGTGACGCACAACAAAGGAATTATGAATGGAGTAGATGCGGTTATTCTAGCTACAGGAAATGATTTTAGAGCGGTAGAGGCAGGTGTTCATGCCTATGCCTCTAGAGATGGACAGTATAGGAGCTTGTCTAACGCGGAAATTAAGGATGGTGTTTTTCGTTTTTGGCTTGACCTTCCGCTTGCACTTGGCGTTGTGGGTGGCTTGACTTCCTTGCATCCATTGGTTAAGCTTTCTTTGCAGATGTTAGGCAATCCGAATGCTCAAGAGTTGATGCAAATTGTAGCTGCAGCAGGCTTAGCGCAAAATTTTGGGGCGCTAAATTCACTTACCACAACCGGAATTCAGCAAGGGCATATGAAAATGCATCTAGTAAACATTTTGAATCAGTTAGAAGCAACACACGACGAGCGCAAACTCACCATCAAAAGATTCAAGGGAAGGCCAATATCACATAGTGCTGTAGTGAGTTTTGTGGAGACCTTGCGCATTCAGCAATAAATGAGTAAAAAGAATTTGTGTGATTTGAATTAAAACTATATATTTGCAGACTGTAAAAATTATTTAATCAAAACATATTGTTATGTACGCAATCGTAGAGATAGCAGGGCAACAGTTTAAAGTTAGCAAAGACCATACAGTTTTTGTTCACCGCTTGGATGTAGAAGAAGGTAAAAACGTAAAGTTTGACAAAGTTCTTCTAGTAGACAACAACGGAACAATTACCTTAGGCGCCCCAGCTATAGAAGGAGCTTCAGTTGAAGCCAAGGTGTTAACGCATCTTAAAGCAGATAAAGTAATCGTTTTCAAAAAGAAAAGAAGAAAAGGATACAGAAAGAAAAACGGTCACCGTCAATCTTTGACTAAGATTCAAATTGTTGGTATCACAGCTTAAGGCTCTGAGATAACAAATAAAGATCAAAAAAATTATTTCAAACAGAATTAAAATTTAAACATCATGGCTCACAAGAAAGGTGTCGGAAGTTCGAAAAACGGTAGAGAATCTCATTCAAAACGTTTAGGAGTTAAAATCTTCGGTGGACAAGCTGCCATAGCTGGTAATATCATCGTTAGACAAAGAGGAACAAAACACAACCCAGGAGAGAATGTATACCTTGGTAAAGACCATACATTACATGCTAAAGTTGATGGAGTTGTAGAATTTCAGAAAAAAAGAGACAATAAGTCTTATGTTTCTGTAATTCCTTTTGAGGCTTAAAAATCTATTAGTATAGATGCAGAACCCATTTACCAAAAGTAAATGGGTTTTTCTGCTTATATAAACTTACCTAAAAAATATGACAGGAATCGTATACAAATCTACCGGAAGTTGGTATATCGTAAAGGATGATAACGACGTTTTTTATGAGTGTAAAATCAAAGGTAAATTCCGTATTCAGGGCATTACGAGCACTAATCCCGTCGCTGTAGGTGATGTTGTTGATTTTGAGCTAGATAGTACTACTGACGAGCATATCGGAGTTATCAAAAATATTCATGATAGGCGTAATTATATTATCAGGAAGTCTGTTAATCTATCTAAGCAAGTGCATATCATTGGCGCAAATATCGATTTAGCCTTCTTATTAGTAACAATTAATTATCCGCTGACAACCACTTCGTTTATCGATAGGTTCTTAGCATCGGCTGAGGCCTATAATATCAAAGCTATTTTGATTTTTAATAAAATCGATACCCTAGAAGAAACGGATTTAGACAACCAACTTTTTTTGCAACACCTTTACACCTCTATCGGTTATAAGTGCCTTAGGGTTTCTGCTCTTGAGGGCATAGGAATTGAAGAAGTAAAAGCACTTATGAAAGGCAAAACAAGTCTTTTCTCGGGGCATTCAGGTGTAGGAAAATCCACATTAGTCAATGCGCTAGAACCCAGCTTAAACCTAAAAACGGCTCAGGTTTCTGAATCCAACAGACAAGGACAACACACCACTACCTTTGCGGAAATGTATGATTTGTCATTCGGAGCGAGAATTATCGATACTCCAGGAATCAGAGGATTCGGTATGGTAGATATGGAGCCTGCAGAAGTAACTGATTATTTCCCGGAATTTTATAAACTAAAAGAGCATTGTAGGTTTAATAATTGTTTGCACAAAGAAGAACCAGGCTGTGCCGTTAAAGAGGCTTTAGATAATGACCAAGTATTCTGGTCGAGATACAAAAGCTATATACAAATCTTAGAAGGCGATGATTCCATCTACAGATTAGATGATTATTTGAACCAATAAAGGAAGATTACTTTCTAACTCTATTGGGCGAAAAAAGAAGCAAGATGACAGTTGTGATGGTCAACAAAAAGATAATCAGGAACATCATAAACACATCTTTTATCTGAATTAACGCTATTATTCCAGCAACCAAAGCCGCCATTCCCATACGCATCGCTCCACTTAGTGCAGATGCAGCACCCGCTCTATCCGTAAAGGGAACTAGCGAAGCTGCCATCGCATTGGGATTGATAAATCCGATAGTAAATAATATAGAAAACAGGCCTACTATAACCCATTGATACGGAAGTGTAGGGTTTAGATAAGTTACAGCCAAGATGATTCCTGAAAAAATCATGAGTGTAATGGTAGCTGTTCTCCCGATGATGACATAATTTATTTTTCTCGTTAGCCATCCGTTGATGTAGCTTCCTATAATAAGCCCAGAGGCGTTGATGGCAAATAATAAGGAAAAGGTTGTTTTATCTAACCTATAATATGTTAGGAAGATAAATGACGCTAAGGAGATATATGCAAAGAGAATTGACATGGAAATACTCCCGATTAGGGTATAGAATATAAAAGTTCTATTCCATAAAATATCCCAATAATTTGAAGCTATTTCCTTTATTTTTAATTTATTTGAGTGCATATAGACGCTGGTTTCTGGAAGTAGAAAAAAGATTAGGAGCGTAACCATGGCTGCAAATCCAGTCAAAAAATAAAAGATATAGTACCAGTCCGTGTGCATGATAAAAAAACTGCCAACACTCGGGGCAATAAGTGGAGCTACTCCCATCACTAACATAATTGACGAAAAAGCTCTAGCTCTATGTTCTGGGATATATACATCGCTAATGATTGCAGCAGAGGCAACCATCCCGACACATCCGCCTAAAGCCTGAACAAAACGCATCCAAATCATCATTTCGATAGAAGTAGAAAATGCACATCCCAAAGCTGCAACTAAATAGGCAACCAACCCAAAAAGCAAAGGTTTTTTACGACCGTATTTATCTATAATTGGACCGTAAAATAGCTGGCCGATTGCAATTCCGATAAAATAGGACGTAAGTGTGAAAGTAACTTTATGCTCTTGTGTATTCAGGTCTTCTGCTATTCTCTGAAAACCAGGAAGATACATATCGATTGTAAATGGCCCTAAAGCGGCCAATACTCCTAATAGAATAATTAAGAAGGTTTTGTTTATTTTTGGTTGTATATTTTGTGTAGTCATATTTAAGTATACAAATTTAAGCCAATTCTGTCAAACTAAGAGCCATGGTGCTGCTGTTTTATATTTAACCTTTGAGGGTCGTATAACTTGGATTGTTATTGAAAGCAGGTTTTGAGGCAATAAACTTAGATTTGTTCTTAACTACACATCAATCAGAACATCAATAGGGTTGATTATTTCAAAAGGTGTGATTGGCTTGAATACTGATTTTGTATATTTGTAGGTTATTATTCTATATTTTATTTTGATGAAATCAAATTTTCTTAAATCTGCTGTTTTCTTCGGATTGGTTTTCGGAGCAATAATGATCATTGAGTTTTTAGTGTTAAATGCCTTAGATGTAGATGGCGTGAAGAATCCTTCTTTGGGGATTATCATTAACATACTCAACTATATGATTTTTCCGCTGCTATTTGTTCTATTAGCAACAACGATCTATAAAATCAGATTCAATCAAGGCTATATCTCTTTTTCAGAGGTTTTGAGAATCGGAGCAGCAACTACGGTAATAGCCGCTTTGTTGTTTAGCATTTTCAATCTAGCTTATAATTATATGTTTCCTGAGTTTGTCGAACAGACTATCAACAAGATGAGAGATATTTCTCTTAATATGCGAGATTCGGCTTTAGCTCAAGGCGCTACAGAAGCTGAAGTAGCTTCTTTAGAAGATATTGAAAGTCAACTGGAGATTACTAGAAATTCAATGAAGTCTTTCTTTTCAGTGCCGATGACCATTGTGATTTATGCGGTTATAGGAATTGTGTGTGCCTTACTTATTGGTGCCTTTATTAAAAAAGATAAACCAGAAATCGCATGATAAATATTAGTGTTGTCATTCCGCTGATAAACGAAGAGGACTCGCTAAAAGAGCTTTATTCGTGGATTGTTCAGGTGATGAACAACAATAACTTCTCGTATGAGATTATTTTTATCGATGACGGAAGTTCAGATAAATCCTGGGAAATCATCTCTAGTTTATCCAATGAAAATTCTAACGTAAGAGGATTCAGATTTCAAAAGAATTACGGGAAGTCTCAAGCCTTACACCTTGGATTTGCACAAGCAAAAGGAGAAGTTGTCATCACTATGGATGCTGATTTGCAAGATAGTCCTGATGAAGTTCCCGAGTTGTATGCTATGATAATGGAAGGCAAATTTGATTTAGTTTCAGGCTGGAAGAAAAAAAGATATGATTCAATTTTATCTAAAAACTTACCTTCTAAATTATTCAACTGGGCGGCAAGAAAAACATCCGGACTGAAACTCCATGACTTCAATTGCGGGCTAAAAGCTTATAAAAATGAAGTCGTAAAAAACATTGAAGTATCCGGAGAGATGCACCGCTATATTCCTGTATTGGCTAAAAATGCGGGTTATACTAAAATCACTGAGAAATCAGTAAAGCATCAAGCGCGAAAATACGGACAGACTAAATTTGGCATGAACAGATTTCTCAACGGATTTTTAGACTTGATTACCATTTGGTTTCTGTCAAAATTCGGCAAGCAACCCATGCATCTTTTCGGAGCTTTGGGCGTGCTGATGTTTCTAATAGGTTTTGGTTCTGCAGTGTATATCGGAGCTTCAAAACTTTATAGGCTTTACAATAATCTAAACTATACTTTAGTAACTGACAATCCTTGGTTTTATATAGCTCTTACGACGATGGTTATTGGTTCGATGTTATTCTTAGCTGGGTTTATAGGCGAACTGATCTTGAGAAATCGCCCGAATCAAGAGAATTATAAAGTGAGAGAAGTGACTAAATAAAACCTTGTTATAAACTTAAAAAAATATGAGGATATAAAATAAAAATAAGGTAGGAGAATCTTATACAATACATAGGTTCTACATAAAACAATACTAATCTGTTACTCGGTTATAATTTTGCAACATCACATTATAACAAGATAACATCATCACATTAAAAAAATGCACATACCACAAAACATACTAGACAAAGTCAATCAATGGTTGACACCGACTTTTGACCAAAAAACAAGACAAGAAATCGAGACTTTGATGACCTCGGATCCTAAAGGTTTAGAGGATGCTTTCTACAAAAACTTGGAATTCGGAACTGGTGGAATGAGAGGAATTATGGGCGTAGGAACCAACCGAATCAACAAATATACCTTAGGTAAAAATACCCAAGGACTTTCGGATTATCTCAAAAAGTCTTTCCCTAATCAGGAAATAAAAATTGCCATTGCTTATGATTGCAGACACAATAGCGATTCATTGGCTAAAACAGTGGCTGATGTGTTTACAGCTAACGGAATAAAAGTTTTTTTATTTTCTGATATGCGTCCAACGCCAGAGCTTTCGTTTGCAGTGCGTCATTTGGGTTGTAAAGCAGGAATCGTGCTTACTGCATCACACAATCCTCCTGAATACAACGGATACAAAGTATATTGGACCGATGGTGCACAGCTAGTGCCACCTCAGGACGGGGAAATTATCAATGTGATTGAGAGCTTGGCGTATGAACAAATTAAATTTGATGCTAATCCTGAACTGATAGAATATATCGATATTGAAGTGGATAAAGCTTTTATCGAATCAACCGTTGAGAATTCAAGTTTTAATACGCCAAAACAAGCCAAAGAAAACCTAAAGATTGTCTATACGTCACTCCACGGAACTTCTATAAAACTGATTCCGCCAGTACTCGAAAAAGCAGGTTATTCAGATTTGAATATCGTACAAGAACAGAAAGAACCCGATGGTGATTTCCCGACAGTCAAATCTCCAAACCCAGAAGAGCCTGAAGCACTGACGATGGCAATTGACCTTGCTAATAAAACAAGAGCAGACATCGTTATCGGGACTGATCCAGATTCGGATAGAATCGGAATAGCCGTGCGCAATTTAGACGGAGAAATGCAACTGCTCAACGGAAACCAAACCATGGTTGTCATGACCGCTTTCTTGTTAGAACAATGGAAGAGAGCAGGTAAGTTGACCGGCAATGAATTCATCGGATCGACAATTGTTTCTACACCAATGATGCTTGATCTGGCGGAAGGATACGGCGTAGAGTGCAAAGTTGGTCTGACTGGATTTAAGTGGATTGCCAAATTTATCAGGGATTTCCCTAACCAGAAGTTTATCGGTGGAGGAGAAGAAAGCTTCGGATTTATGGTTGGCGATGCGGTGCGAGATAAAGATGCTGTAGGGGCAGCTTTGCTTGTGTGCGAAATTGCCGCTCAGGCAAAAGCCTCAGGAAGTTCACTTTATAAAGAATTATTGAATCTTTATGTAGATTTCGGATTTTATAAAGAACATTTAATTTCGATTACCAAAAAAGGTATGGATGGTGCGGCACAAATCAAACAAATGATGGTTGACCTAAGAGTAAAACCACTTTTGGAAATCGCAGGACAACGCGTAGTGATGATAGAGGATTACCAATCCTCAGAAGCGAAAGATTTGATGAGTGGAGGAATTTATGATATCAATATACCAAAATCAGATGTGCTGATTTATTACCTAGAAGACGGCAGTAAGATTTGCGCAAGACCAAGTGGAACAGAACCTAAAATTAAATTCTATTTTAGTGTTAACGCACCGCTAGAAAACATCGAGAGTTTTAAAGCAGTAGAAAAAGATTTAGACCAACACATCCAAAACATTATCAAGGATTTAGGTTTCTAAGTTGTTTTGAAGAATTTCAAAAGAATATAATATCAAATAATAAAACAGACCCATGATAAGTCAGTATTTCAAAAAAATATTCCGATTTGCCAAGCCGTACAAAAAGTATATGTGGTTGAATATATTTTTCAACATATTATACGCTTTGTTTAGCGCCATTTCTTTTCTGACTTTGATGCCAATGCTTGATGTATTGTTCAAAAATGAGAACAAAATAACGGAAACTCCAAAATATGAGGGCATTATGGAGTTAGGCAGTTATCTAAAAGACTATATGGGGTATTGGATAACAAATTCGATGGAACAAAACGGAGCTTTGCATACTTTGATGATTTTAATTTCTGTCGTTATCGGAACATTTTTATTAAAGAATTTGTTCAATTACTGGGCAATGTTTTTTATTACATTTTTGCGGAACGGAATCCTGAAAGACATCAGAAATGCTTTGTACAAAAAAACGGTTGAACTTCCGCTTTCTTATTTTTCGGAAAAGCGAAAAGGTGATATGATTTCGAGAATGACCTCTGATGTATTGGAAATTCAACATTCATTTTTATCAGTTTTGGAGCTTTTGGTCAGAGAACCTTTGACGATTTTATTCACTATCGGAGCAATGTGCTTTATCAGTATTGAACTAACGTTATTTGTGTTTATTTTTATTCCGATTTCGGGATTTTTGATTTCGATAATCGGAAAGTCCTTAAAGAAAAATTCGGACAAAGCTGCACAAGAACAAGGTTATTTTCTTTCTATTATTGACGAAACGCTTGGAGGACTCAAAGTGATTAAAGGGTTTAATGGAGAAAAGAGATTTCAACAAAAATTTGAAGATTCTACCTATCGTTTTTTCAAGCTGAACAACCGAATTCTAAACCGTCAGAATTTATCTTCGCCTATGAGTGAATTTTTAGGAATCGTAACTATTGCTACACTTTTGGTTTATGGAGGTCAAATGGTTTTGGTGGACGGAACGCTTTCGGGAGCACAATTTATAACCTATATGAGTTTGGCTTACGGAGTCCTGACTCCTGCAAAATCTATTTCCAAAGCATCGTATTCCGTTAAAAAAGGAAATGCAGCTGCAGAACGGGTTTTGGAAATTTTAGAAACCGAAAATCCGATTACAAGCAAACCGGGAGCCATCAACAATACTGGTTTTAACGATAGTATTTCTATCGAAAATATTACTTTTTCGTATGAAAACGAACCGGTTTTGAAAGATTTTTCTCTGAAAGTTCCGAAAGGAAAAACAGTTGCATTGGTTGGACAATCGGGAAGCGGTAAAAGTACGATTGCTAATTTATTAACCCGTTTTTATGATGTTCAACAAGGAAATATCAAAATTGACGGAATTGATATTAAAGATTTTAATTTGCAGAGTTTGAGAGGACTTATGGGACTTGTTACGCAAGACAGTATTTTGTTTAATGATACCATTAAAAACAATCTTTTGCTTGGAAAAGAAAATGCAACCGATGAAGAAATCATCGAAGCTCTGAAAATTGCCAATGCTTATGAGTTTGTAAAAGATTTACCCGAAGGAATTCACACTAACATTGGCGACAGCGGGAACAAACTCTCCGGAGGACAAAAACAGCGTTTATCGATTGCTAGAGCCGTTTTGAAAAATCCTCCGATTATGATTTTGGACGAAGCCACCTCAGCACTTGATACCGAATCCGAACGCCTTGTACAAGGAGCGTTGGAGAATATGATGCAAAATCGTACTTCGGTGGTGATTGCTCACCGTCTTTCGACCATCCAAAAAGCAGATTTGATAGTGGTGTTGCAAAAAGGAGAAATCATCGAGCAAGGAACTCACGATGAGCTTCTTGCTAAAAACGGAATGTATTCTAAATTAGTAGCTATGCAATCCTTTGAATAAAATTGATGAAATATGAAGAACATAAATGGTGACGATTTTAAGTTTAAAACGCCTTTGGCTATCCGATGGAATGATTTAGATCCGCTCGGACATGTCAATAATGTCTATTATTTTGAATACTTTCAGATCGGAAGAGGACTCTTTATGCAAGCTATCAGTAAAGATTGGGATTGGACTAAAAACATGTTTGTTATTGCACATATAGCTTGTGATTATTATAAAGAGATAAAGCTAACTGACAAACAGCCCATGATTAGGATGAGAACTTCAAGTATTGGCACCAAGAGTTTTGAGATTGAATATCTGATAACGAGCATAAACAAAGCAGGTGAAGAGATTATTCATGCCAAAGGAAAAAGTGTTCAAGTAATTATTGATGTACAACAGAAAAGCTCCATAGAAATTCCTAACTGGTTGAGAGATGATTTACTTAATTTTGATAACCAATAATGAACTAAAGAGATGTATGTAATAAATTCAAGAATCAAGCCTTTGCCTCCAGAAACTATGGTCTGGAAGTATTTAGACTTGTCTAAATTTCTTGATTTATTGTTGCACAAACAGCTCTTTATGGCTCGTTCTGACAAGTTTGAAGATCAATATGAAGGGACTTTTAGCGAGCCTACCTTTCTTGAGATTCAAAGGCTATCAGAACACAAACCAGGTTTTTTAGAGCATTATAAAAAACATAGAAAAAATGTAGTCATAAGTAGTTGGCACATCAATGATCACGAATCTTTTGCTATGTGGCAGATTTTCACCAAAAGCAAAGAAGGAATAGCAATTCAATCTACTATCGGAAGGATTCAGGAAGCTTTGGCTTTAGAATTAAACTTCGAGCAACATATCGGAAAGGTCAATTATATCGATTATAAAACTCAACACATTCCGATTGACGATGCATTCTTTCCGTTCTTATTCAAAAGAAAAAGTTTTCAGTACGAAAAAGAAGTTAGGATTATTACAGATGCAAGTCATAGTGAAAACGAAATTCATGAAGGATTAAAAATAGATGTTGATATAGAACGACTTATCAGCAAGATTTATATACATCCGAAATCAGAGAATTGGTATAAGAAACTTATCTATGAACTAATCGATAGACTAAACTTAGATTTTAATATCGGTGTCTCAGACCTTGAAAGTGAAATTTTACTTTAACAAACACTCCCATCGCTTAATAATGTCGACTATTTTATAGTATTAGCTTTTGTCATTTATAAAGGCTATAATATAAGCAGTACATTATCGTTTCAATAGAAATGCTGATTACAACGATATAGATAAAACATAGACTGTAACACCTATGTTCTTGATAGTAAGTGTTTTAATTTTAAACGTACATGGCGTGTAATCTATATTTTGTCTATTTGTTTTGTTTAAAGAACAGTGTAGTATAGTGTTACTTTGTTTCCGTTCATTGTTGTGTAGATGGCTATCACTATCAGGAATGTTAAATACAGCAAATACTATATTAGGTATTACGCTTAAAGCCACCTATCTTTGTTCAACAAATAATTTGTTATTTGAGCGTGATACAACTAGCGCTGTGTTTTCAATTTTTAAAATAAGTTTAAATTTATGGATTCAATTTTAAGTTTTATCGAACATTATAAGATTCTATTAGGATCTTTTCCTTTAGTAATCCAAATTGCTATAGTGATGATTGCTCTAAATGCAATTGTAACTATCAGTCTTTTTGCCATAACCTTCTTTATGAGAAGAAAGAAAGCTAGAGCTAGCAAAATGTATGAAAAGTTTAGCCCTAAGATTAAAGCGCTGGTCAGTGAAGTTCTAGAATCAAAAGAACTATATTCCGAACAAGAGATTGACAACCTATATTTTAAGAAGATTGGTAAACTCACTAAATCAAGTTATGTGGCTATTATTCCTGTGATGGAAGATATGACCCATGAGAAGCCTTCGATTATGGAGTCTAAAAATTATACAGCACTGATAAGAGGGCTTAAAATTGATGAGTTTTTAGAAAAAAGAATAAGCTATTCAAACACCAATAAGCGAATGCGCGCTTTCCAGACGTTATCTCGTTTAAATATCACGGTTTCAGACTCAAAGATTTTACCACATACGTATAGCAATGATGATAGACTTAGAAAAGAGTCAAGAACATCGTATGTAGGGATTAGTAAAAATGATCCGTTCAAGTTTTTTGACATAGGAAATGCCAACCTTAATTACTGGGATCAAATCGCTTTGTTAAAACAGTTTGAGGCACATCACGGTGATAATTTACCTAACTTTAGTAAATGGATAAAGTATTCTGATGACAATTCTCAAATTATTTTTCTAGTGCGTGCTGTCACCTATTTTAACCAAGTAGAATCAGCAGACGTATTGGTTGATCTATTAAAGACAGATAATCATAAAGTTAGAAAGGTCGCGATTATTGCCTTAGGTAGAATGGGTGTAGCCTCAGCTGAAGAAGAGTTGAAAAAGATTTATCACACCCAGCCTGCAGATTGTCAAGATGCAATTATTGAAGCCATAGCCTATATCGGTTCAGGTAAATCTTTAGAGTTTCTTAAAAAAGCCTTCTTTGATGCCAACAATCCAGATGCTAAAAGACTTGTTGCCGAAGCGATTTATATCTATGGTGAAGAAGGTAAGAAATGTTTTGAAGAACTATCTGCTTCTTGTACAGCATGTGATGAATTCAGTCATCTGATTTTTGAACACGTTAAAAATCCACTGATTCCTTCTAGCCTTAAAGGGCTTATTGTAAGACAAAAAGAAAAGGAATTAGATGTGATTTTGTCTTAACGCTTCAATCTCAAACAAGCGGTGAATAAGAGTAACTCCGTTTTTCCTAAGACTAAAGCCACAACTTATGAGGTTCTATTAAGTCATTAGTTAGTGCAACAACCCCTTTTTTTTTATTGGTAATAAATAGTTTAGCAGTCTTTCGTTGATTTCAATCAATTCCAGTGAAAGTGTCAGCAGTAACTACTCTTCTCTTATAAAAAACTTTCTTTAGAGTTGCTTTGTAGATATTCTTCAGGCTGTAGGTAATAAATGTGTTATTCTCAGAAAAGTGTGAGTGCTAGATATTCTTAAAAGTTTTTCTATTTTTTATTACAATAGAAATCGACAAAGATCTAAGTGATTTAATAATGCTTTTAAATAGTAGTTTATGAGAGATGACATTCTTAAAATCTATATATTGCAGTAATTTAAAGGGGAGTTCAGATAGATTAAAGCCTGTATATTAAATTGTCTAGAAAGAATAATATAGATATAAAAGCTTAAAATAATCTTAAAATATCAGCAATCCTTTTTGTAGTTTTGTCCGCATTTCATGATAAAGAAGTGTTAATTTCTATTTTAGAGCTTGATGTACATTATGATTGAAGTTTGTATTATAGTGTAAAAGTATATTCTGCGTATGTCTAATTTTTTTGAATATTTTGTTTTCTTCTATGCAACTTCAATGTTCATAGCCTATACTTTTCTGGGTATATTTTCATTTATAAATATTTTTAAATATAAAACTTATACCTCAAGATTAGATGATGACTTTTTATTAACTTCGCCTCTTACTCCTGGGATTTCTATTATTGCTCCTGCCTATAACGAAGAGGTAACTATTATTGTTAATGCTAAATCGTTACTTACGCTGAATTACCCACTTTTTGAGGTTATTATTATCAATGACGGAAGCAAAGATAAAACCTTAGAGCTTCTTATAGAAGAGTTTGATTTGATTGAGACACCTTATGCCTATGTTGAGAAAATTAAGACAAAACCTTTCAAGAGAATCTTTAAATCTAGAAAAGCAGAGTACTCAAAACTTACCGTAGTTGACAAAGTCAACGGAGGAACAAAAGCAGACGCATCAAATGCGGGTATAAATGCTTCTCTATATCCTTATTTTCTATGTACTGACGTTGATTGTATCCTTGAGAAAAATACTTTACTAAGGATGATAAAGCCTATTCTTAGCTCAAAAAGTAAAACAATTGCTGTTGGGGCTACCCTTAGAATGTCAAATAGTTGTGATATAGTGGACGGAAGTATTATAAGAGCACGACCACCCAAAGAATTAATACCAAGGTTTCAGGAGTTAGAATATTTAAGGGCTTATATTTTTGGTAAAATGGGCTGGGCATTAGTAAACTGTGTGCCAAATATCTCAGGGGGTTTAGGCCTCTTTGATAAGGAAGTGGCTATTAGAGCAGGTGGATATGATGGCAACTCCCATGCTGAAGACATGGATATTATGGTCAAAATGGCAGCCCACCGTATGGATAATAACAAAAAATATATTATTGATTATGTACCCATTTCGTGTTGTTGGACAGAAGGACCTCCTAACATAAAGATTTTATCCAGACAGCGCATACGCTGGGCAACAGGATTAGCACAGATATTTACGGTACACAGAAAGGTACTCTTTAATCCTCGTTATAAGAGACTCGGTTTAGTAGTATTTCCCTTCAATTTTATTTTTGAATTTTTAGCTCCCATAATTGAGTTTTTAGGAATAATTTGGTTTATTATACTTATCCTTAAAGGAGACGTAAACTGGAATATGGCAGGTTATATATTTTTATACTCCTATTCTTTTGCAATCGTTATCGGAACCATGGTCATGCTGTTAGACAACTTTATCCAGAGGCAATATCAGAGCTTCAGAGAAGTGTTTGGCTTATGGCTTATGGTATTTATAGAGCCTTTTATTTACCATCCCTTATTGGTTTATTTTGCCTTAAAAGGATATTATAACTTCTTTACTTCAAAACGAATGGAATGGGGGACGATGACTAGACAAGGTCATGGAACTACAGAAAAAATAACGACAAAAAATGAAAACGAAAATGTTACGGTCTAAAGGCGTTCTATATTTGCTTTTCGCATTTATATGCCTGAGTAGCACTACTACTTATGCACAGAAATCATCTGATGATTTTTTTCAATTAGCCAAAAAGGAAGGCAATGTGCACCAGAACTTCTCAAAAGCACTTGAATATTGTAAGGAAGCAGCCAAATTAGCTCCTCTAGATATGGATATCCAAGAATATCTAGGGAAGTGTTATTTAGAACTCGGACAATTAGAGCAAGCACGTATCGTTTTGTTAAAGGTTTTGGACAAAAGCCCTAAACGTGTTGATGCCAGGCATTATCTTCTGAATATAGAAACCCAAACCAAACGCTATTCTAGTGCTATTTGTTATGCAAATGAACTTCTAGAAATTACACCTTATAGCAAAACACTTTGGCAAAGAAAGATAGGGCTTTATAACATGATGGATAATAAGGTAGAAGCATCAAGAGCTACCAAACGATTATATCAGATTTTCCCTGAAGACCAAGAAGTAAGAGCTTTGTATCAAACTATACTCAAAGAAGAAGCACTCGCAAGTGCTAAAAGCCAAGACTTATCGCACACTGCCAAACAATACGAAAAATCGCTAGAGTTCACCAATGATGACCCTGAGGTTTATGTCAATTTAGTCAATACCTATATTAAGTTAGGCGACTATACTAGAGCCTCAGAAACAGCTGATAAAGGACTTTATTATTTTCCGTATAACAGAGAGTTGATTACCCGAAAAGTTGGGATTCTTCAAGAGAGAAACGACTACCATAAAGCCATTGCATTTGTAGAGGAACAAAACCGTAAAATGCCAAGCCCGTATTATGCCGAGCTTTTGAAGTACTTAAGGTCAGAAATGGCAATGTATTACAGAAATACTGATCCCTATACTCTATACGGTCAGATTTATGAAACTGATAAATCAAACCAAGATGCCTATGACTATTTGCTCAACACATCTTTGTCTAGAGGTTATTACCCTGCAGCAGACGAATTGATAGGGCAAGGGCTAAAATCAAATCCTAACTCAAAAGACTTGCTCTCTAAACAATTGTATCTATACGAGCTGCAACAAAACAAATCCAAAGAAGAATCAACTTTAAACAAGCTATACGCATTGTATCCGAATGATAGTGATGTGGTTGAGAAATATAATGCTTGGAGCTTCAATAAAGCAAAAGAAGATTATAAAGACCATAACTATAAAGACGCTGAACCGGTGTTCCTGAGGCTTTCGCAATTTCAAGAATACCAGAAATTCTCTAAACAATATCTATTCGCAATTTATTTAGACCAAGGTGAGTATGATCAAGCAGCTAGCATCATTGATGACCTGATTCAGAAGCATCCGCAAGACCATCAGCAAATTCTGCGTAAAGCAGATTTGTTACTAGCCCTAGGTGATTATCAACAAGCCTATGATTTGATTTATGCCCATAGCCGTCAATACCCTGAGGATATGCAACTACAATATGCCAAGTCAGATGTTTCGGTCAAATATATAAAATACCTCAATGAAGAGGAAAACTTTGAGCAATCAGCTATAATTGCCACTGACCTTATGCTGATTGAACCAAATAACCCTCAGGCTTATAGGTATGCAATAGGCGCTTTTGCCTCTTTAGGCAATTATGCAGAAGCAAAAGAAACTGCTGAAATGGCTTTAGCGCGCTTTCCAGAAAATAGAGATTTTAAGTTGTCTCTAGCTGACATTCATTCAAAACAAGGCCAGCACCAAGAGTCGGTACAGATCTTAAACGACCTTAATACTGAGTATCCATACAATTCAACAATAAAAGGAGCGCTTATGGAAGAGCTTTATTTATTTGCGAAGCAACACGAAGAACAGCGAAATATGGTTCGTGCAAAAATTGCCTATAGAGAAATGTTAGAGTTGAAGCCCAAAGACACGCTGTCGGCAATTAAGTTGACCAAAATTTTGATTAGAGAAAAGACGTATTTAGATGCACTTAGTGTAGTGAATAGCAGCCTGAAACTCAACCCTAATCACAATGAGTTGACCTACCTCAAAGGTCAGATTTATGAAAAACAAGAGAATTATGCAGAGGCCGTAAAATTACTTTCGCAGTATCAACCCGCTTGTGGTGAGATAGAAGCCCATAAAGATCATATAGGTTTTCTTGAGGCACAATTGCTCAAGAACCAAGTCAACGTAAGCTATCTGAGGTCTTCATCTGATTATGCATCCATCAATACCTCAATAGCTACTTTTGAATACTTGAGATTAGAAAAGAGAAATACGTATATTGCTCGTGCTAATTATGCTGCAAAAGAAGAAGGTGTAGGGCTGCAGGCCGAAGCAGATTGGTATCATACTTTCGAAGGTAAATCGTATTTTATCGCCAATGCAGGAATATCAAATAAATATTTCCCGGAACTTAAAGCTGGAGTTTCATATTTTATGCCTTTCAAAGAGGTGTACTTTGGAGAAATCGGAGCTCGATATTCAAAACTCAGAGACGGAAGAGATTTGCTGACCGGAATTTTGGGAATCGAAAGAGAGTTTGACGGTGTTTGGCTAAATCTCAAAGGAATGTTGTTAAGTGATGGTGAAGATCTCTATCACAATATAATGATACAAAGTAGGTTTTATCTCGACAACGACAAAGATTATATCACGGTAATGGCTTCTGCAGGAACAGCGCCTGAAGACCAAAAACTTGACTTTCAGACCAATACTATGCTTTCATATGTCAATACGATGGTTGGAGGTGGATATTTCAGGCACGTGACTTATAGAACTACTTTCGGAGTATTGGGCAATTGGTATAACTATAAAGTTGACCAAAATACGTTTGTAAATCAATATAATTTGTTCTTGACTATTAGAACTAAATTTTAAACGAAATCATCGCTGATGCAAAAGGCTATATATATATTGATTCTTTTTAATCTACTGTCGAGTTGTAAGGCTTCAGACAAAGAATATATTATCTATGCTAGCAATCAGATAAAACCCGTGGTATATGCCAAAAATCAACAATCTCTAGCCAAAGAAGTAAGTCTGTTTATTCAACTTTTTGAAGAGAAAACAGCCTACAAACCCCAAGTCATTGCAACAGAGAAATCTAATGAGAAAAGTACTGTTGAACTCAAACTAGATGATAGTGATGAAAATACAAGTGCAGGATTCAAGTTTATTCAAACCCAAAACAAATTGGTGATTTCTGCAACGGATTCAAGAGAGTTGAGCTATGGCATTCGATACTTTTTTAAAAAGTTTGTAGATAAGGACACAAGTAGCCTTATTTCTGTTAAAAAAATAACTGTTCCTGAAAAGCTAACATACGTGAATACACCAGACTTCGAATATAGAGAACCTTATTTCCCGCTGAACCAAGATGAGCGCTTCCGTGCGGAGTTTACTACTGACAATCTAGAGGAAACTTGGGGCTTATGGGGACATAATATCCGTAAGGTAATTACTATAACACCCGAAATGTCGGCTGTGGTTGAGGGTGAAATCAATGATGAACAATTGTGTTTCTCAAGCCCATCGCTTGAGAGGTCGCTAACAGCATACATAAAAGAGAAAGTTGCAGACAGCCCTGAGCTATTCCGATATATGATTATGCCTGATGACAATGCGATTGTATGTATGTGTGATCAGTGTAAGGACTTAGGAAATACAAAAACCAATGCTAGCCCAGCTGTTTTTGCTTTATTGAATAGAATGGCGACTAAATTTCCGAAACAAGAGTTCTTCAGTACGGCATATATAACAACCAAACAACCACCAAAGAACTTGACGCTCGCAGCTAACGTTGGGGTGATGCTAAGTACTATGGATTTTCCCAAAGGAGTAGTTATAGAAAACTCTAAGAGATTGCCTCAAATTCAGAAAACTTTAGACGATTGGAATACCATAGTATCTAAAATCTATCTGTGGGACTACGCTATCAATTTTGATGGATACTTCGAGTCATACCCAACTCTTAGCATTGCTCAGAAAAATCTACAGTATTATAAAAAACAAAACATCAAAGGAGTGTTTATGCAGGGCAACGAAAACTCCTACGCTGCTTTCCAAGATTTGAAATGTTACTTATATGCTAAGATCCTCAGGGATACAGATATTGATATAAAAAAAGAGACAAAACTATTTTTAGATAAGAAATATCCTACAGTCAGTGGATTGCTTTTTGCGTATTACACTAAGATTGAGGCGAGGGCAATGCTTTCCAAAAGAAGATTGGATATATACGGAGGTTTAGCACAAGCTAAAAAGAAATATCTAGATTATAAAGAGTTTACGAGCTTCTATGATAATTTGCTCGCTAAGGTTGACGGAATGCCTAAAAATGAAGCAAAAGAAGTTGAGAAATTACTCTTGGCACTTAGCTTTCAGAAATTAGAATTTGCTAGGACAAATGGTATCGGAGATGAAGGTTATGCCGTTTTTGAAAATGCCAATAAGACTGCCACAGTAAAAAAAGATATACTAGAAACGCTACTAAGGCTAGAAGCCTTATCTGCGAAAACTGGAATTAGCACCTATAACGAAACTGGTTTTACGCTGGATGCGTATTTGACTCTATGGAAAGATGAGCTCATAGACAAAAAATACCAAAATTTGTTATTCGGGAAAAGACTCAAAGCACTAACCGAGCTTGATGAAGACTATGACGACACGCGAATGCTAACAGATGGGGCAATTGGTTTTAACGACTACTTTAATAATTGGATGCTAGTTGGTCAGTCAGAGGAATTGCGCCTTAGTATCGAAGCGGAGGGATTGCACGAGGCTAGGCTAGTTGAGATTTCTTTCCTAAATAATCCAAAACATAAAATACATTTACCAGCAGAGGTAGAGGTGAATGTTGATGGAAGACCGTATAGAGGAACTATTGACTCAGAAAGTATCGCCCAGGAGGGAAGGTATGTCTTGAGAATTCAAGTGAAATTAAAGTCTACAGATAAAAATATTGAAATTAAAATCACCAAACAACCTAATCTGAAAAGTAATTCGATTGCTTGTGACGAAGTTGTTTTTATATAAATGAGACTTGAGATGATGTACGAAAGAAATATAACAAAGAACTTCCGAAGCCCTCTTTTCATGGGGTTAATATCTCTATTAGCGCTGATTCTAAGTGGTTGTAGCACCGAATTAGCAACTACATCACTCGAGATTGAAGACCCTGAACGTTTGTATTTTCCGATAGTGCAGGGTGAAAAACAAAATATAGTGGTGAAGATTACAAATACAGGTGAAAGCGCTTTGATCATAGATCACGTATTGCCATCTTGTGGCTGTATTGTAGCAAAGTTCCCTAAAAACGCTATAAGGGTTGGTGAGTATGGTTTTATTCAACTAGAATACAACAGTAATAAAAACATTGGTTATGTAGAACTTTATACAACTATTATTGCCAATACAGAACCCGCCTCACATACTTTCTTGTTTAAGACCAATGTGGTTCCTAATGCACTTTACACTCCGGATTATGAAGAACTCTATAATGCAGAGAAAGAAGACGAAAAAGGAGCTATCCAAAAAATGGTAGATGGAGAATCCAATCAAAAAGGCTATATAGTAGACGCCACTGAAACAAGAAAACACAAATAGATACTTATTGTTTGGGATATTTTTTTGAAAAAATATATATTTGAGCAAACAAAGCATCTTCCTAAATTTTGCAAAGGCAATACCGCTATAAAACATAGCCGTACAACGAGCATTAAACGCCTATTTTTGAGCTATAGAAAGTGTATGTTTGTCAAACGATATAAATAATTCAGATGAGGTTCAAAAAAGTGTACCAGACCAAAAAAGAACACCTAGAAGCATTACTTCAGAAGTATATCTCAAAAGACGAGGTAGGAGTTGAGTTCTTAACGGAAATTGTAGGGGTGTTCAGGCCTAATGATATCAATGTAGTATATGAGATAGAACTCACACCTCTTCTGGAAATCTTGAAAGAGAACCACCTCTATCAAAACTACATCGGGGGCTATCTAAAGCGCTTATTTCACAAAAAAGAATTTGATCAGATTATCACAGATACTGGGATTATCAAAGACAGTGATTTTTTCTATGAGGTTAGAAAGAGAATCGTAGAGAAATTGTTGCCATATCAACCCTCAAAAGATACCTTACAATTTATCCTCAATCAGGTCTTTTATTCTAGCAAAGACCCGCTCTGGCTTGAGAGAATCCCCAAAAAACAGATAGAGGAACTAGTCACACTTATTAGGTTCGGATCAATTTATGCAGAAGATAAAGAAGGATTCGAACTCTCAGAAGTGATTTATGCCATTGAGGTACTTCTGCAAAGAGCCTCAGGAGCCGCGATGGAAACCGATGTCAACAAAATGGTGCCCGAGTTTCAGAACTTTGATAGCCCGTTTATTGCAATATTAAGAGAGTTTACAGAGTTCAGCAATAAGTTGATGAGTGCAAAACAAAAGTACACAACTGCTGATGACTTAAGCTATAAACAGATCTTGATTCTGCACAAGCAATGTAATAATTACCTAAAAACTGCATTTGAAAATTCGCATAAATACGGTATATCAATCAAGGTAAATCAAAATCTATTGCGTATTAGACAGCAACTTGAACGGGTCAAAGAAATGTTGCCATATCTAATCCTTGATAATCGAGATCAAGCAAAAGCCAAGTCTATAGAATTAGCGAGCTGCCTTGTCAGATATAATTGTAATAAAAATAATATTCGTCAACTTATTAATGAAAGCACTCAACTGCTCTCTTATGAGGTGACACATCACACAGCAAGAACAGGAGAGCACTATATTACCAACAGCAAAAGTGAATATTTCAGAATGTTCAGAACTGCATCAGGTGGAGGGCTAATTGTTGGCTTTCTATGTATATTTAAACTCTTGCTAGGAAAAGTAGATGCTAGCGAGTTTGGTCATGCTTTTTATTATAGTATGAATTATGCCTTTGGATTCATAGCTATTTATTTGCTAGGGTTTACACTAGCTACCAAACAACCTGCTATGACTGCCTCTACTCTTATAAGCGCACTAGAGCAAGGAGCAAAAGACAAGACCACAGGCCTCAGAGACAAATATAGAGGCTTTGCAGTGTTTTTTGCACGTGTCTTTCGTTCTCAATTTATTGCTTTCGTAGGAAACGTATTTGTCGCTTTCCCAGTAGCGATGTTATTGATATTCTCGATTGACTTTCTGTCCGGGAATAACTTAGCAGCAACAAATTGGGATAAACTACTTACAGACCTAAGCCCGGTACACTCAGCAGCAATCTTTCATGCGGCAATTGCAGGGTTCTTCTTGTTTGTATCAGGAGTCATAGCAGGAAGTATAGCCAATCGAGACAAGCACAATCACGTCTATTATAGAATTCAAGAACATCCTATCCTAAAAAAGGTCTTAGGGATAACTAGGACTAAGAAAATTGCTAGTGTTTATGAAAAAAAATGGGCAGGGATAGCTTCTAACCTATGGTTCGGTATCTTTATGGGAAGTACAGCTTCTATAGGAGCTTTCTTAGGACTTAACTTAGACATCCGTCACATCACCTTTACCAGCGGAAACCTAGCTCTCGGACTATATGGTGGTCATTTTGATATTCCGTTATCTATGTTGATTTGGGGTATAATCGGAATCGGAATCGTCGGGCTTACCAACTTTATTGTCAGCTTTTCTCTATCACTGGCACTTGCGTTCCGCTCTCGAAATATTCCGATTCTTGAGCTACGATTGGTTGCCATATCGATATGGAAATTCTTTAAAGAAAGACCATCATTATTTTTCTTTCCCCCAAAGAAATAATATCTTTTTCAATTCCTTATAAAAGAGACAAGAACAATATTTCAACAGAATAATGATAAAAGCCTACGACATTAGTAGGTTTTTTTGTTGTGATTTGAAGTTTTTAAGATAAACATACTTAAAATAAATTCTTTTAATCCTATATTTTGGTTTAATTCTTTGTTTTTTGTGTGCGTTATGTGTTCTCCGCACTTAATAGTATTCTTTTTTATTTTTTTTAAAGTTGATAAGGACGAGAGTTCCGTGTTTTCATCTTTTTGTACGTAAAAGACTATATAGTAGTCTTGAGCTAAACAAAGATGCAAGTAATTGTTTTTAAAAAGCAAATATTTTGTTATGGGTAGTTTAACAGTGTGTTTTGTTTTTTTTAACTTATAGCATTAGGAATTGATAAATAATTTATATGTTAGTGTTTTTAATATTTATTAGGTCTTAGTTTTCTAATCAAGTTAAATAATGTTTGTATGAAATCACGATTTATTCTCCCTGTATTTTGTTTTATTTTTTCAATAAGTTTTTCACAGGATTATTTTCCTGGAGGGGTTTCTGGTGCGGAATCATGGTATATTGTAGATTATGAGGAGATTGAGGCAGAGAGTCTTAGGAATCATAGTGCAGCACATATTGAGATTAAACATTGTTATAATGAATTTATTCATGAAAAAACCTTGTTTAATTTCAATCCTTCTATGAGAGTAGAGGGTATATTCCTTATACAATGCCAGGATGGCAAAAATTAAATTAAAATGTATAGAATAATTATAATATCAATTATATTCATAGGATCGTTCAACTCCTTTTCACAAGATAATTATGCTACTTTAGTCTTAAATGAACTAAAAATTAAAGATGGTAATCTTATCGATATTTTGAAAGAAATATCTATTAACGAGCAAGAAAAATACGGAAAATCAGAAGAGTTATTGTATGAATTTTCAATATCAAGAACTCATGAGAGTATTAGGAAAGCTATGGATAATCATGAAAGTGTCTATATAGAGGGTATTGAGGATGAGTGGCCAATACCTAATAGATTTTTTAATAGTGTTTTAGGGTATATTAAAATAGGTAATATATTTTTTATAGTATCTGACGGTAGTAGTTTCCCGAAAGATTATTTTTCAAATCTTTTTTCAGTTATAAATATTAAAAAATCATTTACTCTTTTAGAATATAAAGAAAAAGCGGTTTTTTCAGATGACGACTCTGTAGTTAGAGTATGGTATCATTTTTTATATAAAGATGGTCAATTTAAGTTAGTAGAAACACTATGTAATAATCATGAATTGATAGCTCCCTATATTGACCTAAAAGAAAACGAAGGGAAAACTAGATAATCCTCCAAAGTTAGTGATAACATGAAGAGTGAAAATCCTAATATGTAGTAGTTATATTACCAATATGGCAGGTATGGTATCTCAACATATGGAGTATTTACCTTTTGGAGAACTTTTAGTTGATGAACATAAGAATTCTTATAATTCTCCGTTCAAATACAACGGTAAAGAATTTGATGAAGAGACTGGAAATTATTTTTATGGAGCGAGATATTACGACCCAAAATGGAGTATATTTATATCTGTTGATCCGTTAGCTGAACAGTTCCCAAGTTGGAATTCATATCATTATGTTCATCAAAACCCTATCAATCTAATAGACCCTACAGGGATGGAGGCTGAGTGGATACCAGGAACAGATACAGAGAAAATAGATTTTAAAATAGATAATGAGACAAAAGAGATTGTTTGGACTAAGAATACTCCTGAGAAGTTTAAAGCTGTAGCAGATGAATTGTTAAAAACTAAAATAGGGGAAAACGTTTT
>CAZRCB010000010.1:0-30356 GCA_964598455.1 uncultured Flavobacterium sp. | reverse complement strand
ATGACATTGAGTTTTTTGGCCTCTAAAATTGCTTCAGACAGAGTTTCAGAAAAGTTATTCTAGCTTCAATTATTCTACTTTGAGTATTACGGGCAAGACAAATTCTGTTTTTACCGGAATTCCTTCTTTTTGAGCGGGTTCAATTTTGTCAAAACCTTGAAGTTTCGTTCTGATAATACTGTCTATTTTCTGATTTCCGTAAGCTAGTTCTCTATCGAATCGAGGCTCAAAGTCAAGTGTGCCATCTGTATTTACAGTGACTTTTACTTGGATGGTATCTACCTCAGGATACAAAACCCAAAGCGTATCACTTGCAAGTTTTTGTTGGATAGATTGAGTTAAATATTCAAAAAAACAATTCTTTTGGGCGTTTTTATCTGAAAGCGTATCACAAGTGACTACAGAAGGATAGCGCGTTACTTCATTCCAATTGATTTCTTGTAGGCGCTTGTTTAGTAACTCTTCTTCAGTAGGTGCTTTAGTGTTAAAATTGCACGAACAAAGTAAAAGGCAAGAAACAAAAGATACAATCTTGTTCATTTGATTTTTTTTGGGTAGTTCAAAAGTAGTAAAATTAAATCAATACCTTTGTAAAATCTAATTTTCTCACTGCAAATGTATATTCTAAACATAGAGACCTCTACTAAAAACTGTTCTGTATCGCTGGCTAAAAATGGTGAAATCATCGCCTTAAAAGAAGTAGCTGAACAAAGCTTCACACATTCAGAAAAACTTCACCAGTTCATCGACGAATTACTTAAACAAGAAGATGTTTATTATAGTCAACTCTCTGCGATCGGTCTGAGCAAAGGTCCTGGTTCTTATACTGGACTTAGGATTGGCACCTCTGCAGCAAAAGGGCTTTGTTTTGCACTAGACATCCCTCTTATAACTATCGATAGCCTTACAATATTAGCGAATCAAGTAACCTATCAAGACGGACTCATTGTTCCGATGATAGATGCGAGAAGAATGGAGGTATATACCAGTATATTTGATATAAATCACAACCAAATTTCAGCTATTGAAGCCTTGATTATAGAGGAAAACTCATTTGAATCAATTACAGATAAAGTATATTTTATAGGTGATGGAGCAACCAAATGCAAGGGAGTATTAAATAAAGGCAACTTTATATTTCTGGACGATATCATTTATCCATCGGCTAGAGAAATGGCAAGACTTAGCTATGAGAAGTATGAGCAAAAGGACTTTGAAGACATTGCTTATTTTGTACCATTTTATCTAAAGGAATTTTTCACTGGTAAATAGAATAACGCTAAAAAACAAACATAAAATAAAAAATCCCACTCCGAGACGGAATGGGATTTTTTATAAATTGAACACTAAACTACTATTACTTGCTAAATTTAGCGTATTTAGTTTTGAATTTGTCAATACGTCCTGCAGTGTCAATCAGTTTAGATTTTCCTGTATAGAACGGGTGAGAAGTTCTTGAAATCTCCATTTTGAATACAGGATATTCAACACCTTCCACCTCAATTGTTTCTTTTGTCTCTACAGTAGATTTTGTAATAAACACATCGTCATTTGACATGTCTTTAAACGCTACCAATCTGTAATTTTCTGGGTGAATTCCACTTTTCATCGCTATATCTTTTTATTTTTGAAAATGCTTTTTTTCTCTGATTTTGAGTTTGCAAATATATATATTATTTATTAGAAAACAAATCGTTGTATATTTTTATTTTAATCCCTAAAGAAGCTCATACATAATTGATAAGCACATAAGTCTAGTGTATTTACTGCTACATAAGGGACAACTTCTTTTTTAACGCTGATTTAAGGGCTTATTGGAAATAATTTTTTAACTTTGATGTATTAAAGTTTAACTTAAAAAATTTAAAATTATGGCTTTTGAATTACCAAAACTACCTTACGCGTACGATGCGTTAGAACCACATATTGATGCTAGAACTATGGAAATCCACCATACAAAACATCACAATGCCTACACGACAAACCTGAACAATGCTATTGCAGGTACTGACCTAGAGGGAAAAACCATTGAGGACATCCTGAAAAACTTGGATATGAAGAATGCTGCTGTCAGAAACAATGGCGGAGGATTTTACAACCACAACTTATTCTGGACTGTGCTTTCGCCAAATGGAGGCGGTGAGCCAAAAGGCGAAGTTAAAGAAGCTATAGACAAAGCATTTGGTTCATTTGATGCTTTCAAAACGCAATTTGCCAAAGCCGCTGCTACTCAATTCGGTTCAGGATGGGCTTGGCTATGCGTTAATAAGGGAGGCAACGTAACTGTATGCTCTACGCCAAATCAAGATAATCCACTTATGCCAGGGGTAAGTTGTGGCGGGACTCCAATCCTAGGACTTGATGTTTGGGAGCATGCATATTACCTAAATTATCAAAACAGAAGACCTGACTATATTGAGGCTTTCTTCGCGCTTATAAACTGGGATGAAGTAAACAGGAGATACACAGCTGGGAAATAATTCAGTTAGTTTAACGGGGCCCGTCCGTCCTGAATAATCGATACAGATTATTAGACAAAAATAATTAAATTAAACACTTGCAAAAACGTTTTTGCAAGTGTTTTTTCTTTTATAGGTTCTCATTGCTATTTTATTTTGTTGGTGCATTTGGTTTGGTGTGAGCATATAGTTAGAATAATGAGGTCTTTTATTATTGTAAACTTCAATAGCTTCTTTTATTATTTGTTTCATAATAGGCAAGTCCTGGTGGTATTTGTCAATATCAAACTCTTGTTTCAAAATGCCACTAATCCTTTCAGCAACAGCATTTTCGTAAGGATCTGAGTTTTGTGTCATGCTACACTTTATATTGCTTTTGCCCAATAATCTTTGATAATCATTAGCACAATATTGTATACCTCTATCCGAATGATGGATTAATACTAAAGTCTTGTTTTTTCGTTGTTTTACTGCATTTTTTAAGGCAACTAAACTACTTTCTGTATTCATATTGTCTGCTATATTAAATCCCATTATTTTCTTAGAATACGCATCAGTTATTAGGCTTAAATAACAAGGTTTTTCTCTTTTTCCAATATAGGTAATATCTGACACCCAGACTTGTTCTGGATGATTGATTTGTAAATCTAAAATCTGATTATGATGCTTTCTAAAACGATGATGTGAGTTGGTTGTTATATGATATGAACGTTTTGGTGTGATTAGTAAATGATTGGCTTTTAAGATATTGATGAATTTATCTCGACCTATTTTTAGTTGTTTTAATTCATTATTTAAAAGATAATACAGCTTTTTAGCTCCAATTCTGGGCATAGTTTGTCTGATTTCTAAAACCATAGAAACTATCTTTAAAGCATTAGACTGTCTTGTTTTTCTAGTCTTTATTTTTCGATAATAAACCTGTCTCTCTATCCCGAACAAGGTACAGGCAAACATTACTGTTTGTTGTTCTTCTTGTTTAAAATGATCGATTGTTCGGGAGATGAGTTTTTTCGTATGTCGATTTGATATTCTTTCTCTGCAATATCAATCATCATATCAAAAATGATGGCTTTCTTGTCGGCTACATAGGCTTCTCGCTCCAAAAGAGCTTTCTGCTTTTCTAATAATCTCACTTGCGCCTCAAGCTCCATTATTTTTTATTCGGGTGATTTTGGCATATTTGAAGGTGTTTGATTGTCCCAATCTAAGTTACCAAATTTTCTGAGCCATTGTACGATGGTTGAACGAGATTGAATGCCATAATCTTTTTTTACTTGGCTAATAGAGGTGGTTCCTCTTTCTATCTCTTGTACAATTTGTAGTTTTAAAGACACGGAATAGTCTTTCTGAGTGCGCTTGATATACCCACGTTCCTCTTGATTTTTCATAATGATACTTTTTTGTATATCGCTATTTCAGGACGGGACATAAGCACATAAAAAAAACAGCAGAAATATGATTTCTGCTGTTTTTTTGTTATGAATTCACGCTATTATATAGATGCGAAAAGCTCTTCCATTTTTTCTCTCTCCTCTTCTGCTAGCGTGTTGTCAACTAAGATTCTACCGCTATGCTCATCCGTAAGGATTTTCTTGCGTGCAGCAATTTCCATCTGTGTTTGAGGTGGAATTGCAAAATATGAACCTCCAGATGCGCCTCTTTCGATAGACACAACTGCAAGACCGTTTTTAACGTTCGTACGAATTCTTTTGTAAGCCGCCAATAGTCTTCCCTCAATTAGTTTTTCGAATTCAGCTGATTTCTTAGTCAAGAAAGCCTCTTCCTTTTCAGTTTCAGCCATAATTGCATCAAGTTCAGATCTTTTGTGTCCTAGATGCTCTTCTTTTTGAGTTAGTTTCTCAGTAGTCTGAGCTATCACATCTCTCTTGTAGGCTATATTTACCTGAAATTCTTTGATGTGCTTTTCTGCTAATTTAATCTCGAGCTCTTGAAATTCAATTTCTTTCGAAAGCGAATTGAACTCTCTATTATTGCGCACTTCTTTTTGTTGCTCACTGTATTTGTTGATAAGTGATTTGTGCTCTTCGATGGCGCTCTTTTTATCTTTAATTTGTTGATCGATACTAGCTACCTCTGCATTTAGTTTTTCTAATCGAGTTTTCAGCCCTTCAACTTCTGCATCTAAGTCTTCTACTTCTAGTGGGAGCTCTCCTCTTAAATTTTTAATCTCATCAATACGAGAATCTATAAGCTGTAGGTCGTATAAAGCTCTAAGCTTTTCTTCTACAGTCATTTCTTTTGTAGTTACCATAATTATAAGTACTTAACTGGATTGGTGTTTTCTTTAGATAAAACGATTGCAAAATTAGGGATTTTTTTCGTAAGATAATCAACAATCTTATTTTTTGTAAACCTCTCACTCTCAAAATGTCCAATATCGGCTAATAAAATCTTATTCTCAGCCTGAAAATAGTCATGATATTTAAGGTCTGCAGTAAGCAAAACATCTGCACCTTTTGCTATAGCAGCCTTGATTGCAAAGGCTCCTGAACCTCCGAGAACAGCAATGCGTTTTACTTTTTTATTTAAAAAAGCTGAATGTCGAATGCCTTCTGCCTGCATCCTTTGTTTTACAAAACTCAAGAATTCTCTCTCATCTTGCGCCTCTTCGAGCTCTCCTATCATCCCAAGGCCAATGTTTTGATGTAAATTTAGAGTTTGATAAACCTCATAGGCTACCTCTTCGTAAGGGTGGTTTTTGAATAGCGCCTGAATTATTTGATGCTGAAGGTGCTTTTCGAAAGTCACCTCAATCTTCATTTCTTCTATTTCTACAAACTGATGTTTGCCTCCAAGCAATGGGTTGCTATACTCATTCCCTCTATATGTTCCTTTTCCAAGCGAATTGAAACTACATTGGTCGTAGTTCCCAATACTACCTGCTCCTGCTTCAAAAAGAGCTGAGCGAAGTTCTGGGGCGCTTTCTGAAGGAGCAAAGGTGACTAACTTGTATATGTAATTCTCTTTTTCGACTAGCATCCTCGAATTCATAATCCCAAGCTTTTCGCAAATAATTCTATTTACGCCATCCTGATGATTATCATAGCCCGTATGTACTGCATAAATTGCCACATCATTCTTGATAGCTTTGATTATAGCCCTCTCAACATAGTTTTTGCCTGTGATTTTTTTTATTCCCGAGAAAATAATAGGATGAAAACAAACTACCAAATTACATTTTGCAGAGATAGCCTCTTGGATAACATTTTCTAAGGCATCGTGACAAACCATAATGCCACTAATTTCTTGGTCAGGGTTACCTACCAAAAGCCCTACATTGTCAAAATCTTCAGCATATGCTGTTGGCGCCATCTGCTCAAGGACTGAAATAATATTTTGGAGTTTCATTGTGATAAAAGATTATTTTCAAAGATAAGAATTTTAAAGCTAAAAGTTTTAAACAGCACGGACACTATATCAAGTATGAGTTTTCAAAAAATCGATTATGATAGGTGTAGCCCCTTTCTGGTTATTTATATAATCCGAACAGATTTTGCCTTTAGCATCTCTTAAGTTTTCATTGGCAAGTAAATCGTCAAATGCATGGTCAAATTCTTTCTTATTTGCTACTGAAACAATTCCATTCAGATGTACTAAGGTTGTTGCTTCGGCGAAGTGACTATAGTTCTTCCCGATAACAATCGGGATTGAAAACACAGCTGGCTCTAGAACATTATGCACACCTGGATTTCCGAATCCACCTCCTACATAGGCCAAATCTGCATAACTATAAATTTTGGTCAATAAGCCTACAGTGTCAATAATCAACAGTGTCTGATCTGAAAGATCCGCAACGGATTCTAACTGGCTAAACAGCACTACCGGCCTGGTAATTTGCGACTTAAGAGCTGTAATTTGGTCTTTTTTGATGTTGTGAGGAGCAATGATAAACTTTGTAGAATCCTGGCGTGTATTGATATATTCAATAAGCAATTTTTCGTCTGCTTCCCATGTACTTCCAGCTACAACAAGTTTTTTATCTGCCTTAAACTCTTTGACAAAATCTAACTGATTATTCCTTTCAGAAATCGCAGAAACACGGTCAAATCTAGTGTCACCACTTACAGTTACATTTGAGAAACCAAGACTTTTGATCAGGTTTTCTGAATTTGTGTTTTGCACAAAAAAATGATCGAATGCCTTCAAGGCATTTTTATAAAAGCCGCCATACCACTTAAAGAAGGCTTGATCTTCTCTAAAAATACCTGAGATTAGATATGTAGGAATTTGTTGCTTTTGTAGTTCATCCAAATAATTAATCCAAAACTCATATTTCACAAATATTACGAATGTTGGATTTAGGAGGCGAATAAATTTCTTTGCATTTCGCTTGGTATCCCACGGCAGGTAGATTGTTATGTCTGCTATTGTACTATTCTTACGCACCTCATAGCCTGATGGAGAGAAAAAAGTAAGCACCAATTTATGCTCTGGAAATTTTAGTTTGAGTTGTTCCATTACCGGAAGACCTTGTTCGTATTCACCAAGTGAAGCAACGTGAACCCAAATAGTCTTATCATCTGCTTGTATAGTGTCTAAAAGCAACTCAAAAGACTGTTTCCTACCACTTATAAAAAGCTGTATCTTCTTATTGAATTTTGCGATGATTTTCAGAAAAAACCCTACGATATGAATCAGTATGTCGTATAAGAATAGCATTAGCTAATTAAATTAGAGAAACCAAAGGCTAACGCGCTTGCTGTCATACAATTCAATCTATCTTTAAGGATTATTTAGTAGGTTGGCTGTAACTCTTTTTACGTAAATAATTGAATCCTAATCCAAAGATAATCAAAAACAGTAAGGGTAATCCAATAGTTATGATTTGAGATCGCGTATATTTTTGTTTTACTTTTTCTTTGTCAAAAAAGGCTAGCTTCACCTCTTTTGCTCTGATGCTAATAACACCTGAATCATCGAGCAAGTAATGTACAGCATTAATCAGGAAGTCCTTGTTTCCATAAACTTGTTTGGTCCAAATATCATAGCCGTTATTCAGAAACTTCTTATTGGAATACATATAATTCACAATATCTCCGTCTGAGATAACAATCATCTTCCCTGGTTCTCCGTCCTCTTTTTGATTTGGATAATCAAAAGGCTTGACTCTGTTTTTATAGGTTGAGGTAAAGTTTCCTTCTAGCAAAACTCCCATTATACTTGGTTTCCCAACTTGTGGCTCACTACCTTCAAATTGAAATAATTCTATGAGTTGTGGTACACCAACGGGTTTTGACATTTCTGAACTCTGAAGAAGCACTGTTTTTTGAATGCCATTATCAAGCGTATCAATTGAGTTAGCAAACTCCATTTTCAGTACGTTAGTATTTTTATTTATTATATGGTTGTCTTTAGAAGGAACCATAATTGAATACCACCAATCTAAAGGTAAATCTTGTCCTTGCTCGTCCTTAAGTGTAATGGGTACGGACAGATAATCCTGAATCAGATTATAATTCAGACGTACACCATAACGAAAGAACATATCGTCTAAATTCAAGTCATCTCCCATAGCTACATTCTGCTGTGCTGAGTTGTTTAGACTATCCAAATCAAATTTCACCTGATCAATAAGCCACATGGTCGGCTTTCCTTTCATAATATATTGATCTAAGATGTATTTTTCTCTTTCAGAAAAAGCCTGAGTAGGCTTGGCAATAAGTGTTAGGTCAAACCTATCCAGATTACTAATTACCTGAGCGTTATTGTCGGGAAAGTTCTTAATATCAAACTCACCAATCTGATAATAAGGCTTTAGCCCCATTATAAAATCAGCTAGGTATTTGTCATTTAACTCGCCGTTTCCTTTAAGGATCGCGATTGATTTCTTTTCCTTAATAACTAATTTTGAAATTGCATCAGCAAAAGCGTATTCTAATTGCTCTACTGATTTCTGAATATTCTCTGCAGCAGAAATCCCAAGGTTATTTACTAAAAGTGGTATTCTAACTGATTTTTCGTTGGCATCATCATAGCCAATAGCCCAAGGAAAGATCTTGACAACAGATTCATTACCTTGTTTTGTTATCGGAATATTTGTAGGAGAAAAGCCCAACTCGTTCAATTCCATTATAGTTTGATTGACATCTGTCTCCCCTTCCAAAGGATTCTCAAACACAAATCGAATATTATTGTTTATCCCTTTAAACTCCTCTAGGAGTTGTTTTGCTTCTTGCTGTAAACGTCTGAACTCAGGAGGGAAATCATCGCCCTGAAGCAAGACTGTAAATTCTATCGGTGTTTGCACTTCTTTCAAAACATCTCTAGTAGTTTGCGAAAGAGTGTATCGTTTGTCATGAGTCATATCATAACGTTTGTAGGCAAAACTACCGACAAGGTTAATAACTACAATCCCAATGACAATATAGACCAATTGCTTTATCGAATGCTGTTCTTTTGTTTTCATTAGTTTCTTAAGGATTTAAGTTTAAAAACGGTTAATGATAAAAAAAGAATAGTTATGCTCAAAAAATAGATTACATCTCGCGTATCCAAAACACCTCTACTGATGCTTTTGAAGTGATAATCCATTCCTAAAGATGCAATAAAGTCATTGTACGGACTAAATTGTGAGGCCAAGCCTTCCATTCCGAAATATAGTAAAAAGCAAAGAAATACGGCTAGAATGAATGCCACAATCTGGTTTTCTGTGAGAATTGAAGTAAATATACCAATAGCAGTATAACCAGCAATCAAAAACAACATCCCAAAATACGACCCAATAATACTGCCAGAATCAATGATTGTCGGCGGGCTAACCAAGTCATAAATCACATAGACATACACTAAAGTAGGCAATAGCGCAATGATGATTAGCAGTAGAGAACCTAAGAATTTACCATTGACAATTTGCCATACGGATAGCGGTTTGGTGAGAAGTAGCTCAATGGTGCCTTGTTTTATTTCGTCAGAAAAACTACGCATCGTAACGGCAGGAATCAAAAAAATAAGTACCCAAGGGGCAAGCGTAAAAAAAGGGGTTAAATCTGCAAATGAATTGTCAAGAATATTGAAGTCTCCTTGAAAAACCCAGAGAAACAACCCATTGAGGAGCAGAAAAACAGCTATTACTAAATAGCCAATAAGCGAACCAAAAAATGATTGGATTTCTCTTAATAAAATTGATTTCATTCTCTAGCGTAATGGTTAATTTATTAAACTGTTTGCTACTGTCGGTTAAGGAAGACTTTCTAATTTATCTAAGCTCCAGGCCTGCGGCTTATCGTTGAATAAAGCCTTGGTATAGCTCCAAACGTTCTTAAACAGTTCTGATTCCCTATAACTTTCTAAATCCTCTTCTCTCTCCCAAATGCTATACGTAAAAAATACAGATTTATTGTTTTTGTCCTGATATAACTCCAAGAACTTATTACCTGGATAATTTCGGATAAAGACTTTGTTCTTGTGGAAGTTATCCAGAAAAGCTTCTACTTTATCTGGATGAAAACTCATTTTCACGATTCTTATAAACATTTTTTGAATTAAGGATTTGGGATTTAAGAATTAGGATTTATCTATTCTCTTTATTCTTTGCTCTTATTTTATACAGACACTTCTCCTTTGATAGCTGGATGCGGATCGTAATCTACCAAAGTGAAATCTTCAAATTTAAAATCAAAGATATTCTTCACCTCAGGATTCAAGATCATTCTAGGAAGTTTTTTAGGCTCCCTTGTCAGCTGCAATGTTAGTTGATTAATATGGTTATTATAGATGTGAGCATCGCCAAAAGTATGAATAAACTCTCCGGGCTCTAACTCAGTAACTTGAGCAATCATTAACACTAGCAAAGCATAAGAGGCAATATTAAAGGGCACTCCCAAGAAAATATCCGCACTGCGCTGATATAGCTGACAAGACAATTTACCTTCTGCAACATAAAACTGAAAAAAGGCATGACAAGGAGGCAAGGCAGCTTTGTTGTTAGCCACATTCTCTTCAAAAGACTTGGAAGTATCTGGCAACACTGAAGGGTTCCAAGCAGAAACAAGCATTCGTCTGCTGTTTGGATTGGTTTTTAGGGTCTCTATTAGCTCTGTTATTTGATCAATTTCTTTGCTATCCCAGTTTCTCCATTGGTGACCATACACAGGTCCTAGGTCTCCATTTTGGTCTGCCCAAGCATCCCAAATCTTAACGCCATTTTCTTTTAAGTAGGCAATATTCGTATCTCCTTTCAAGAACCACAAAAGTTCGTGAATAATCGATTTTAGGTGAACTTTTTTGGTGGTTAGCATCGGGAAACCTTCGCTTAAATCAAAACGCATTTGGTAGCCAAACACACTCTTTGTTCCAGTTCCGGTTCTATCGCCTTTCTGTATTCCGTTTTCTAGAACGTGGTTTACCAAGTCTAAATATTGTCTCATTAAATTTTTATTTTTGTCATAGAATTATGTGTATCAACCAAATAACCTATGATATTTCTTGAATTTATTTCTTTTTGCTAATCAATATAAAGTATAGCTTCATCAGAAAACCATAGAGCAAGCCACCGATCATATTTACGACGAAGTTCACCATAATCAGCTGAAAGGACAAGACTTTACCTTGGAGTAGCGTATATCCAACACCCACAATTAGGAACATTAAAAATCCGAATATAAGCCCTGTCTTAATCCAATTTTTTCCTAAGAAATTCTCCTTCATCCTAGTTGTTTTCTCTACGAGAAATCTCATCTCGCAACTTTACTGCTTTTTCGTAGTCTTCAACATTTATAGCCGACTCCAGAAGTGTGTTTAACTCTTTTATACTAAGGTTTTCGTAGCTTTCTCCAGAGCTTGAAATTGGTCTAGACTCTACTTCTTCGACTATATCAAGTGGGTCATCAATTCTTCCCGACTCCTTCTCAAAAGGATTCACTTTTAGGAAAATCCCTGCTTTGTCAAGGATATTCTTATAAGTAAAAATCGGTGCGTCAAATCGGAGAGCTAGTGCGATTGCATCTGAAGTTCGCGCATCAATAATCTCTTCTATTCTATCCCGTTCACAGATAATACTCGAATAAAAAATCCCGTCCACTAGTTTATGGATAATGACTTGTTTTACTTGAATATCAAAACGATCTGCAAAATTCTTGAACAAATCGTGCGTCAGTGGTCTTGGAGGTTTTATCTCTGTCTCTAAAGCAATAGCGATTGACTGTGCCTCGAAGGCGCCTATCACTATCGGTAATTTTCGTTCACCATCAACTTCATTCAAAATCAAGGCATAAGCCCCGTTCTGAGTCTGGCTATACGAAATACCTCTTATAGTTAATTTTACTAAACTCATAACTGTCTGTTCAAAAGCATAATCAATACTGCAAAGTTAGAAAGTTTTTTGGTTTTATAAGCCTCAGTTTTACTTTGCTATGAAAATCCCTACAAGATATTTAACAAGGTGTTTTATGGTTATAAATCTCTGAAAACGAAAGTTTTCAGTGTAGCATTCTGTTGAAAAGCTAACCTAAATCCTGTGGAATATTCGCGTAATATACAAACATTGTCGGTAAAACAGTCATTTTTGAACAATAAAAAACCTCTGTAAGCCCTGAAAAGGCTAGATATGCACAATATATAATGCAATTCACTTGACAACGCCTAGTTTGGAGTCGTATATTTGCATTCCTTTTAAAATTTATAGAATATGAAATTATCACAGTTCGGTTTTAATTTGCCAGATGAGCTTTTGGCAGAATTTCCTTCAGAAAATAGAGATGAATCTAGACTTATGGTGGTGGACAGAAAGACCAAAACCTTTGAGCACAAGCTTTTCAAAGATCTAATCGACTACTTTGACGAAGGCGACGTGATGATCCTCAACAACACTAAGGTTTTTCCTGCTCGTTTATTCGGAAACAAAGAAAAAACTGGCGCAAAGATCGAAGTATTCTTGCTTAGAGAACTAAACGCTGAACAGCGCCTGTGGGATGTATTAGTAGATCCTGCAAGAAAAATCAGGATTGGAAACAAACTTTATTTTGGCGATGACGAATCATTAGTCGCTGAAGTTATTGACAATACAACCTCAAGAGGACGCACACTACGCTTTCTGTATGACGGCTCTTATGAAGAATTTAGAGTAAAACTTGCTGAACTTGGAGAAACACCACTTCCAAAGTTTATAACTAGAGACGTAACTCCGGAGGATGCAGAGCGTTATCAAACTATTTATGCAAAGCACGAGGGAGCCGTAGCAGCACCAACAGCAGGACTTCACTTCTCTAAACACTTATTAAAACGATTAGAAATCAAAGGAGTTGACTTTGCAGAGGTGACACTTCACGTAGGTCTTGGCACCTTTAATCCTGTTGAAGTAGAGGATTTATCTAAGCACAAAATGGAATCAGAGGAAATTATCATTACACAAGAAGCTTGCGATATCGTAAATAATGCCAAAGCCAACAAAAAGCGTGTTTGTGCAGTAGGAACTACAGCAATGCGAGCTATTGAAAGCTCTGTTTCATCCCAAGGACAACTAAATCCGTTTGAAGGCTGGACCAATAAGTTCATCTTCCCACCGTATGATTTTAGTATTGCTAACTGTATGATCACCAATTTCCATACACCTAAGTCCACATTGCTTATGCAGACAGCTGCATTCTTAGGACACGACCTAATGAAAAAAGCATACGAAGAAGCTATCAAAGAAAAATACAGATTCTATACCTATGGAGATGCAATGCTGATTATCTAATAGTACGAGCATAACAAAAAGTTAGGCTTGATAATGAATAGAGAATCAATCACCTAGTCTATAAAATCCGTTTTCATACGTCGTGTGAAAACGGATTTTATGTTTACTACAAGTTTGCTTCCAACTGACAATATATGATTTATAGTTAGAGGCGTCAGCAACAATCACTTCTGGTTTATGAGATTGTAATATCCGCTCTAGATTAATTTTGGGTGACCCTGTCAACAGCAGTACATCAGGCGCAAATTTATGATCATAAATAGTCGTGCTATCGACAAGCATAATCTTTTTATTGTTGGAATAATAAAAGTTGAGCAAGCCACTTATTTGAGATGATTTTATAAAATTCCCAATAGCATAACTTTTGATTAGGTAGTCTTTTCCATAAAGACTATCCTTTGAATAAAAGGTAGCCTTCCCTTGTCTTTTATCAGAAATAAGCGAGGTCCTATTCTTATTAAATACAACAAATTCATCTCTGCTATCATAGCTAAATCGGTTTATCGTATAAATGCCCTGTAGGAGTATGATGCTGCTAAATACTAAAACCAAACTCTTGTAATCTCTGTTTTTAATCCAAATATAGAACATAACGATTAGCACATACCAACCCAGCAATAACCATAGATTAAACGGTATTTCTGTGAAGACAAAACCCTCAAAATTTGCAATTTTGACAGTTACTTGATTGATGTACTTAATGCCGTATTCCATTATTTTTGACAGAAAATAATTTGAAATCCCTAAAAAAGCTAAGAACGAAAGCACGATTCCGTAAACCATAAATATTGAAAGCGGAAAAAGTATCAAAAGGTTTGTGAGAACAAACAATGTGGGGAATTGATTGAAATAATACAAGCTAAGGGGCAAAACCCAAAGTTGAGCGGTGAGCGAAACAACGGTTACACCCCAAACATATTCCATTATTTTGTTCTTGGGCATATAGCATCTATGCACTATCGGATAGACCGTTACTATACCAAATACTGCGAGATAACTAAGCTGAAAACCGACCTCAAACAAAAAAGAAGGATTGAAAAGTAAGATAAACAACATCGAAACAAGAAGTGTATGAACAATATTGGTATTTCTATTTAAGAAACCTCCAATAGAAACAAACGAGAACATAGTTGCCGCTCTAACCACAGCAGGCGAAAGTCCAGCGATTAGAGCAAAACTCCAAAGCGAAACAAGCAGTAGTAGGAGCTTGAGAAGTTTGCCTTTTCTATGATTGGGCACATATTGTAAAATAAGACCCAAAAACAAATAGATATATCCCACGTGCAGTCCTGAAACAGACAAAATATGAATAGCTCCTGCATATTGATAAGCTTGAAGAATCTCTGGAGAAATGTCTTGTCTTTGTCCTAGAATTAGTGCCTGCATAACCGCTAGCTCTTCTGAGTTAAAACCGCTATTCTTAAGGCTATTGACAATTCTGCTTCTAATTTTATGAGTATAATAAATCCAAGTTTTGCGAACACCTATTTGTTTGATATTGGCCGTGTCAGCGTAGATTTGAGCATACACCTTTTGCCTCTCTAAATATTTCCCATAGTCAAATTGATTTGGGTTTTTTGGCGATGGATTGGGATTGATTTTAGCATAAACTTCAAAAATAGTTCCGATCTCAGGTTCCTTTGGATATAGCTCTTTATTAATATTCAAAAGCACCTTTCCTGTAACCGGCTGATTATCCAGCATGTGCATGTTAGCGTAAAACCGATGGTTATAATTATTTGATTTGAGTTTGTTTTGAAGAGATAATCTTACGAGTTGTTTTTCTGAGGAAATTTTAGAGAAGTAATGGTTTTTTTTTAGAATATCATTATGCAAGACCTGTGTAAAAACACCTAGAGTTAATGCATATACGACAACCATAACTCCAAATCGCACAGGCACTATCTTTTTCTTCCTTACAAGAATATAAATCAATACAAAAACAACAAATCCCACTAATATTAGCCTCAAAGCAGTAAACAAATCAAGTTTGAGATAATGGGCTAACAAAAGACCAAAAATAAATCCGATAGCAACTTTAGTAAGTGGAAATTTAAGACTTTTCATACAAGCTATTTTCTTCAAAAATAACTAGTAACTTTTTTTTAAAAAATCAGATATATGCCTTATTAACTGATTTGGATTTCGATTTCGATATTCGCTAAGTATCGTTGGTAAGTCAAGTGTAGGAATTACTTGAACTTTACCGAAATAGTACTCTCATACTCTATACCTAATAGGCTTGAAGCAGTGCCACCACTTCTTTTATTACCTTTATAAAGTCCTATTTCTAAAAAACCTGACGAATTGAATATAGCAAGTTTTTCACCAACCTTAGCTAGTGGTTCTTCTCCGAATTCGATATACTTATGATAGATCTTCTGAATAGAATAACTCCTAAAAATAATTTCAAAATCTCTTCCTTTTCGGGTTCTTTCAAATAAATCCTTCGAAATATTACTAACTGCGTTTTCGTAATTGTCAAGATAAATGATTTGCCCTACAATCTGACTATCATCAGCAGAGACAATCGCTCGTTGAGACTGATAATCTTTGAGTGTGTCAAGTATTTCGCCCATCTCATAAACAGATTTTCCATTGGCAATCTCAGCAGCCGCATTTGCGAATAACTCAATAGCACTTTGATCTTCAGTAAACGGCAAGGCTATAATTGCCTCGGGCTGTTTATTTGCAGTAAGCAAAGACAACACCCCTGCGTCAGCCGAGAGAAAATAATGATTGTCCCATATCACAATCACTGGTTTTTTGTTTTGACTTACCTCTGCATCTACTAAAACAAGGTGAATTGTTCGTTTAGGAAAGTATCTATAACTCGCATTGACAATATAAGCAGCTTCTTGTAGAGCAAAAGGTGAAATTTGATGGGAGATATCCACTATATTTATCTCAGGAAGCTTAGAAAATATCAACCCTTTCAGAGCACCAACATAATGGTCTTTGAGTCCGAAATCAGAAGTAAGGGTGATAATCATTGCAGTATTGGTTTTTGGAAGTTAGCTACAAATTTATGAATTTTAGATTACTTTTGTCTTATGAACAATCAAAGTTTTTCTTTCTCAGAACTTAAACAAAAAGCCGAGCAATATTGTGCTTATCAAGAGCGATGTCACAAGGAGGTTGTTCAGAAACTCTATGATCTAAAAGCAAATAGCGAGGAGATAGACGAAATTATTGTACACCTTATCAACACTGACTTCTTAAACGAAGAGCGTTTTGCTAGAAGCTTCGCTCGAGGAAAACACCGCATAAGTAAACACGGAAGAATTAGAATCATAAACGAGCTGAAGTTCCGAAATATATCTAGCTATAACATTAAGAAAGCCTTAGAGGAAATCCCAGATGAGTTGTATTTTATTACATTTTCAGAACTCTCAGAACGAATCTGGAATTCCATCACTGAACGAAGTAGCCTCAAAAAAAAGAAAAAATTTTGTGACATGCTCCTCCGAAAAGGTTACGAAAGCGACTTGGTGTACCAGGCCTGGAAAGATTTTTCTAAAGAATAAAAACAACAATTCTCAAAAAATTAACCTTCTTCTTTGTAATAAAACCAAACTAAAATCGTTCTAAATATACATAAATCCAACGCTCACTTCTAAACAATATTTTATCTTTGTTAGTCGCCTGAAACACAACTAAAAAGACATCAAAAAAAATATGCTTTTAATTACTTATTTAAAGTATGATTTTTGCTTACCTTTGTGAGTTATTAGGAATAAGCTTAACTTTTTAACCCTTAAATAATTTATGGGATTTTTTGACTTTATGACCGAGGATATTGCTATCGACCTTGGTACAGCAAATACATTAATAGTACACAATGACAAAGTGGTTGTTGACAGCCCCTCTATCGTTGCTCGAGATAGAGTGTCAGGAAAAATAATTGCTGTCGGGAAAGAAGCAAGCCTGATGCAAGGAAAAACCCACGAGAATATAAAGACCATACGCCCACTAAAAGACGGTGTCATCGCAGACTTTGATGCCTCAGAGAAAATGATCTCACTTTTTATCAAAAGTATTCCTGCTCTAAAGAAAAAAATATACACTCCTTCGCTTAGAATGGTTGTTTGTATTCCTTCAGGAATCACTGAGGTTGAGATGCGAGCCGTTAAAGAATCTTGTGAACGCGTAAACGGAAAAGAAGTATATCTTATCCACGAGCCTATGGCGGCAGCTATCGGTATCGGACTTGACATCATGGAGCCTAAAGGAAATATGATCGTCGATATAGGTGGAGGAACTACAGAAATTGCTGTTATTGCACTTGGCGGAATTGTATGTGATAAATCAGTAAAAATTGCTGGAGATGTTTTCACAAATGACATCATTTATTATATGCGTATGCAACACAACTTGTATGTAGGAGATGCAACAGCAGAGAGAATCAAAATCGAAGTAGGTGCCGCAACTGACGACTTAGAATCACCTCCTGATGAAATGTCTGTTCAAGGACGTGACTTGCTTACCGGAAAACCGAAACAAGTCGATATTTCTTATCGCGAGATTGCAAAAGCCTTAGACAAATCAATTCAAAGAATTGAAGACGCTATCCTAGAAACCCTTTCTCAGACACCACCTGAACTTGCTGCTGATATCTATAATATGGGTATTTATTTAGCCGGCGGAGGATCAATGCTTAGAGGTCTTGACAAGCGAATTTCACAGAAAACAGACTTGCCAGTCTATATTGCTGAAGACCCTCTTAGAGCAGTAGTTAGAGGAACAGGAATTGCTCTGAAGAACATCGCTAAATACAAGAGTATACTTATAAAATAATCTATAAGAACTATATTATAAATGCAACAGATAATCGGTTTTATTGTAAGAAACGGTCTTCGATTGCTATTCTTATTACTTGTAGGTATCTCATTATGGCTGACTATAAGTCATAATTCTTTTCATAAAAGTAAATTTATAAGCTCGTCTAACTTAGTCTCTGGATATGTATATTCGAACACAGCGGCTGTGGGCGAGTATTTCTCATTAAAAGAAGAAAACGAAAAGTTATTTAAGGAAAACCTATTGCTCAAGGAGCTTTTCTTAAATAAACAAGAAGCATTAGACAGCGGGCAGACAGCCCTCTCTAAGCTAATAGACCCTGAAATCTACGTCATGGGAGCCAAGGTCATCAAAAATTCATACAGAAAACAAAAGAACTTCATCACGCTAAAAGGAGGCATAAAGCAGGGCATCAAGAGAGACATGGGTGTAATTAGCGACAAGGGAATTGTTGGAATCATAGAACAAACTAGCGATAAATACGCGGTAGTTTTAAGCCTTCTAAATACTGACTTTCAGACAGTTGCAAAAATAAAGAAAAATGATCACTTTGGAACTTTGTCATGGAATGGCAAAACAACTAGCCTTATGCAACTCACTGATATCCCTAGAATTGCTTCGGTCGCCAAAGGCGATACTGTTGTAACAGGGTTTAGCTCAAAGGCATTTCCAGAGAACATTCCTATAGGTATTATCGAGAAAGTATATCTTGATACCCAAACGAATAGCTTTACGCTTGATGTAAGGTTATTTAGTAATATGGCAACCTTAAACCACGTTTATGTCGTAGGTAATCGAAATAATGAAGAAATAGAACAACTCGAAAAAAGCGTAGAAAACAATGAATAGTAATTTTTTCATAAACAGCATTCGCTTTTTCCTGTTACTTTCCATACAGATTGTTGTCTTTAACAACATCGAATTATATGGCTATATTAACCCATATCCGTATATACTTTTTATCTTACTATATCCCGTAAACCCTAATAGATACGGTTTCTTAGCATGGAGTTTCCTACTTGGACTAATAATGGATATCTTCTGTAACTCGGGAGGAATACACGCAGCTGCAAGTGTAATACTCGCCTATTATAGACATTATATCTTTAAGGTTTCTTTTGGCCTAAGCTATGAATACCAAACTATTAAAATTGGGAATGCAGCACTTAATCAACAAATTGTATTTGTTGGTTTGTCAGTGCTAGTTCACCATATGATACTATTTTCTTTAGAGGCCTTCAGATTTGACTTGCTAGGAAACGCCATGTTAAAAGTCTTGTTTTCAGGGGTTTTTACAACTATCTTTAGCATTCTCATTATAAACTTGTTCAAAGTTTCTAAAAAATGAAAAAAGGACTTTTGCCTTTACTTATTGTCTGTGCTGCCTTAATACTTGTTGCCCGTCTTTTTTATCTTCAGATTGTGGATGAAACATATAAGCTTCAAGCAGAAAACAACGCCATAAAAATCAAATACGAATTCCCAGAAAGAGGCTATATGTATGACCGCAATGGCAAGCTCATGGTCGCTAACCAACCCTCTTATGACATCATGGTCGTACCTAGAGAAGTAAGAGGACTTGACACACTTGCTTTTTGCGAGGCACTGAATATTAGCAAAGAATATTTCGATTCTCAATTAGAAAAAGCAGTAAAATATAGCCCTTGGCTACCTTCTCCTCTACTCACACAACTCAACAAAAGAGAGTTTGCTACTTTTCAAGAACAAATTCGTCGGTTTAACGGGTTTTATATCCAGAAAAGATATCTAAGAGAATACCAAACTACCGCAGCAGCTAATGTATTCGGTGATATTGCACAAGTCAATCAAGCTGACCTAGACAACGACCCCTATTACAGAAGTGGTGACCTAAAAGGAAAAAATGCTGTAGAACTTGCTTATGAAAATATCCTCAGAGGCACCAAAGGAATTAAACGTATCCAAAGAGACAAACTCAACCGCGAATTAGGACCATACAAAAATGGTATTTATGATACTCTAGCTATACGAGGTAAAGATATAACCCTCACCTTGGACATGGTCTTACAGGAATATGGTGAATCCTTAATGGTGAATAAAAGAGGAGGTATAGTCGCATTAGATCCAAAAACTGGAGAGATATTGGCGCTAGTTTCTGCACCTAGCTATGACCCGTCAAGTTTGGTAGGAAGAGAACGATCGAAAAATTACACAAAACTGCTTAGAGACACCATAGCCAAACCATTATTTGACAGAGGATTACTTGCAGAATATGTGCCAGGTTCAACCTTCAAGATCATAACAGCCTTAGTCGGTTTACAGGAGGAAGTCATAGACGAAAAGTCAACCTTTACTTGTAGACACGGTTTTTCGTATGGTGGTGGACGCACGATGAAGTGCCATGATTCAGGCAACTTTGCTCTTCACGATGCTATTAGAAGCTCTTGTAATACCTACTTTGCAAACGTCTATCGCAGATCTATCGACAAATATAAGACAGGGAAAGAAGGTATGGATGTATGGAGCAATCACGTAAAAAGCTTTGGATTGGGTGATTATCTTGGTTATGACTTGCCTACCGGAAGAAAAGGAAGAATCCCTGATGGAGACTATTATGACAAGTGGTACCCAAGAGGACGATGGGGAGGTACAACAACAATCTCTAACTCAATCGGACAAGGAGAAATTGCTACTACACCTATTCAACTTGCTACTATGATGTGTGCTGTAGCCAACAGAGGACATTATTTTACCCCGCATATCATAAAAGATATTGAAGGTGAACAGATAGACAAGAAATTTGTAACCAAACATCAAACTACGGTTCACCCCAAGTATTTCGAACCTGTAATCGAAGGCTTACATGCGGTATATACTTCAGGAACAGCCAGCAGACTACAAATTCCAGGTATAAATATTTGTGGAAAAACAGGAACTGCAGAGAATTTCACTAAGATTAATGGCGTGCGTACACAACTTACGGATCACTCTATCTTTTTGGCATTTGCCCCGATGGAAGACCCAAAAATAGTGATTGCTGTATTCGTTGAAAATGGATATTGGGGAGCTCGTTTTGCAGGACCGATAGCATCGCTGATGATTGAGAAATACCTAAAAAGAGAAATCACCCGCAAGGATCTCGAAAAAACCATGTACGAGAAAGGACTGCAGCGAGAATATGACAAAGTCATCTCTGGTAAACCGTTCCGTATAAACGAAAGTTGGTACTAAATCATGAAGAATCAATCTACAATAGGAAATATTGACTGGATAACCATACTGCTCTACTTAGCCTTGGTTTTCATGGGCTGGATAAATATTTATTCAGCGTCAGTGCCTGTTGAAGGTGCTTCATTTTTTGACTTTTCATCCGAATACGGGAAGCAACTTATATTTATTATCTCTAGTATCTTTGTCATAGGATTTTTATTAGCGTTAGATGCTAAATTCTATGAAAAATATGCTGGGGTTTTTTATTTTATAGCCCTATTATCTCTAGCCGGCCTATATATTATTGGTAAAACCGTAAAAGGACAGACCAACTGGTATGGTATTGGATCGTTTAGCTTACAGCCTTCAGAATTCGCAAAAGTTGCCACAGCATTGGCTTTAGCAAAATTATCAGAAGCCTCTAATGTCAACCTTGATGATTTCACGACCCAAATAAAAGCACTTTCTGTAATCGGAATTCCAATGTTACTCATCCTGCCAAATGACCCTGGAAGTGCTTTAGTTTTCATGTTTTTGGTCTTTGCATTATACCGTGAGGGATTGCCTTTTATATATTTACTTGTAGGTTCAATTGTACTTATACTCTTTATTTTCGCCTTAGTTGTTGATGTTTGGATAATAATTTTGAGCATCTTTTTAATCACAAGTTTTCTCTATTTTAGGACTCGAAAAGCACATCGAAATATTATAGCGAGTCTTGTTGTATTCGCCGGAATTTCCATCTTTGTCTTTTCATCAAATTATATTTTCGAAAATGTATTGCAGCCACACCACAGAGATCGTCTAAACATTGTATTAGGCAAAGAAGTTGATTTAAGAGGTGCTGGATACAACCTAAATCAATCGAAAATAGCTATCGGTTCTGGAGGGCTCACCGGAAAAGGATTTCTAGAGGGTACGCAGACCAAAGGGAGTTTTGTGCCAGAACAGCACACAGACTATATTTTTACAACCATAGCAGAAGAGTGGGGGTTTATAGGCTCTACAACATTGATAGCTTTATATGTATTTCTTATGCTCAGAATTTTGCACTTAGCCGAGAAGCAACGATCCAAGTTTAGTCGGGTTTATGGCTATGGAGTGGTAAGCATCTTATTCATTCATTTTTTTGCCAATATCGGTATGGTATTAGGCATATTTCCGACCATAGGAATTCCATTACCACTGTTTTCCTACGGAGGATCGGGACTTTGGGCGTACACCCTACTCATTTTTATTTTTATCAAACTCGATGCTAATAAAGTAAATGAATGGTAAAAACAGGACAACCAAAGCCTTAACATTTATTAAGGTGTAATAAGTCTTAAATTTTTAATATCTTTGTTAGACTAAAAAAATATTGATATGTATCCAGAAGAATTAGTAAAACCAATGCGTATGGAGCTTACTTCTGTAGGCTTTGAAGACTTATATACACGCCCAGAAGTACAAGAGGCACTAAAGAAAGAAGGAACGACATTAGTAGTCATCAACTCTGTTTGTGGATGTGCTGCTCGAAATGCAAGACCTGGAGCTTCTATGAGTTTAGAGCACGCAAAAAAACCAGACCACTTAGTAACAGTATTTGCAGGTGTTGACAAAGATGCTGTAGATGCAGCAAGAGAACAAATGTTCCCTTTTCCTCCGTCTTCACCAAGCATTGCTCTTTTTAAAAATGGTGAATTAGTACATATGCTAGAGCGTCACCACATCGAAGGTCGTCCTGCTGAAATAATTGCAGAGAACCTAAAGAATGCTTATGACGAATTCTGTTAGTAGGCTTCATTAACATTCCAATCAAAGAAAAATCCTAAATAGCATGCAGCTATTTAGGATTTTTCTTTGATTAAATATATCGATTATTAGGGTTAAGACTCTACTTGCCAAGCATTTTATAAGCCTCATCTATATATACGTAAAAATCATTACTGTGTGGGTCCTCTTCGGTTTGTAATCCTTTGAGGTGTCCTAACCTCACAATAATTAGATCGTCTTCAGGTATCACTATAACAAACTGACCCAGATGTCCTCGCATATAAAATATTTCTTTATCTAAATAGTCTGAAAGCCAAAAACCGTAGCCATATGCTGCTCCTTCGAACCTAGGCTTTAGAGATAAACCGACATACGCAGAGTCAAGTAACTGTACTCCATTCCAGCTGCCATGTTGTTTGTACAACTTGCCTAATTTCGCAAAATCTCTTGCATTGCTTGCGATACAGCAATAGGCTTTTTCAATTCCATTCGGATTATCTACTTGCCAATAGGCTTCATTTTCGCATCCCAATGGTTTCCAGAAATGTTTAGATATATAATCAGAGAGGTTTTCACCAGTAGCCTTTTGAATCACAAGGGCTAATAATTGAGTGTCTCCACTAGAATACTTGAATGTTTGCCCAGGTTTTTGGGTTACTTTTAGACCTAACATTACTTTAGTGAGGTCATCGTCAAAATAAGCACGAGTAACTATAGAGAAAGGGCTGTAATATTTCTCATCCCAATTTAGTCCAGAACACATAGATGCTAGATCCCCAACTGTCATCTCGCTTGCTAAACCTTCAGAAAATTCGGGAAAAAAATCTGCAACAGCTTGGTCAAGACTGCTTATTTTTCCTTCTTGAATAGCAACACCTAATGCTGCTGCCACATAACTCTTTGCCATCGAAAAAGAATTTGTATGAGAGTCTTTAGTATAGTTATCAAAATAACTCTCATGCCAAATACTATCATTTTTGATAATCATAAAGGCTGTAGTCTTGAGCTCTTGATGAGTTAAAGCCAGTTTTTCTGTAGTAGCAATTGTATTATATTGTACAGAAGTATTCCAAGGTTGGGCTACTCCATTAGCAATCGTACGGTTATCGAAGTATTTGTAGTCATCTAAAAAAGCAGTCTTATATCCATTGAGATAAGTTACTCTAACAGCCTTTAAGATATATTCAACATCGAATATATACATAAGCAGCACAATACTGAAAAAAGGAGCAATAAGCCCGAGTGATAGAATTCGAAGAAACTTCATAGCAGATAGTATTAGCGAATACGCATAAAAGTAAAAAAAATAAGTCATATTAACCTACTTTTTCAACCAATTTGATTCTATCTCTTAAATATTTTCTTCAAAATAAACTGCAGGGCAACTCCTTTTAATCCTTTCGAAAAGATACTAAATGCCCCTAGTGCAACCTCCGGAATTATAGCGGCAAACTCCAATGATTTTTTTACTGTGCCACCTTTTTGCAGGAGCTTCTGATACTGAATTTCATTGCTGACTTTCAGTATTTTGAGGTCTGCATCAATTTCCTGTATCGAATTATATTTAATTTGCTTCATAATTTAGTCCTCATCGTTATAGAAAATCTCTGATAGTGTTTTGACAATTGGTTTTTCGATTCTTCTTCGCAAAGCAAACACTACAAAGGTCAATAGCAGATAAATACCTCCTAAGATTAGGAAACCCAAGGCATAGTTATTAAAGGCGTAGCCAATAGATATGGCTGCGGCGATAGAGAAGAACACAAACACCATCACAAGCAAAATACCGATTAGTAAAAGCTGAAATAAGGAAGATACTGACTTTACAATAACCTTGAAAACCCAAAGTTTATAGTAGGCTAACTTTCCCTCTACAAGCTTTTTGATGTGCTCTTTTGTATCTTCAACATTGCCTTTTAGTTTATTAAACATAGGAATTTTATTGGGTTAGTTTCTTTGCCTTTAACTCTTCAAGCTTTCTCTCTAAAGCTTCAATAAGTTCGTCTTTCTTTATATCTACATCTGAGGCCAACTCATTCATAGTAGCTTCTATATCAAGTTTGCCTTTTTTGGTCTTAGCTTCAATGTCGTTAACTAGATTTTCAAAAGTAGATTGAATTTTTTCTTTTGATTCTTCAAAGCCTTTTTTAATTTTTTTTCTTGTTTTCGAACCTTTTTCTGGTGCGAACAAAACTCCGATGGCGGCTCCTATAGCTACTCCTAAAAGTAAGCTTGCACCTTTTTCTCCAATATTGTTTAACATAACAGCGTAATTTTTAAATTATTAAATATCTTTATGCTAATTCATAGACAAATACTATGCCGTGCTTAAGAATTTATCATAAAAACAATCCATAAAATAACTATCTTTGTCATAAATAACTATAAAAGTACGTTTTGAGTTATTTATTCTAATGACACAAAAAAATCAAATATTATCAATGATTGAATTCTATAAATACCAAGGCACAGGCAATGATTTTGTGATGATTGACAACCGTCAGAATACTTTTCTGAAAAATACAAAGCAGATTGCTCAACTCTGTGACAGACGCTTCGGCATCGGTGGTGATGGGCTTATTCTTTTAGAGGATGATAACGACACTGATTTCAGAATGGTTTATTATAATTCTGACGGAAATATTGGGTCAATGTGTGGAAATGGCGGACGATGTATCGTTGCTTTCGCTAAAAAACTGGGAATCATAAAAGGTCAAACAACTTTTATGGCTGCTGACGGGAAACACTTCGCATCTATTGAAGGAGAACAGATATCACTTCGAATGAATGATGTGCATGAAATTAAAGTTGATGAAAATTATACGTTCCTGAATACTGGCTCTCCACACCATATTGTATTGGTTGATGATATCCAGAGTATTGATGTGAAAACTGAAGGCGCAAAAATTAGATACAGTCAACTATACGGGCAGTCAGGGAGCAATATAAATTTCGTCAAACAAGTTTCAGATAACTCGTTTATTATGAGAACATACGAAAGAGGCGTGGAAGACGAAACACTTTCGTGTGGAACAGGTGCAACTGCTGTTGCGATTGCTATGAATTACCTTGGAAAAACCAATACTACTGAAATATTCTTAAAGGTTATGGGCGGAAATCTAAAGGTAAGGTTTGACAAAAACGAACAATATGAGAATATAGACCTGATAGGAACAGCTGATTTTGTATATAAAGGCTGTATAGAACTATAAAACAGATAATAATCGGCACTAAATTTGTGTTAACACTTTTTAATATAAACAAATCCATTAATACCATGAAAAAAACACTTCTATTATTTGCATCTCTATTGATGCTCGCTTCGTGTAAGCCAACACTAGACGCTAAATCTCAAAAAGAGATTAAAGGAGACTGGATAATTACCCAAGTTAGTTATCCTGGATCAGAAGTTATAAAAGTTAATTCTTTTAATATTGCTGACTCAAAATGTTTTGAAAATAGTCAATGGAAGTTTATCCCAAATAACAACAGCGGAACTATGACTATATCAAAATCAGGTTGTCCATATTTCAGCAGTCCAATCAATTGGACCATTACTAGTTCAGGAGATTTTACACTAAAAATTACAGAAGGAGATAAAGCTAAAAAAGTAACTCAAGGTTATTTCCTTAAAGTAAGAAACCTATCAGAAAACTCTTTCCAACTTGTTGACAACATCAATGTAGGTGGAAAAAACACAGAGGTTATCTACCAATTTAACAAACAATAAAAAATCAATAAACACAAAATTAATTATCGTATGAAAAAGATTAAAATTCACGCAATGGCACTTGCCATAGGACTATCAGCTTTATTTACAGGTTGTGATAGCGTAAAAAACGCAAATAACGAACAAAAAGGTGTTGCCATCGGAGCAACAGCTGGAGCTGTATTAGGAGGTATCTTAGGTAATAACCTAGGAAAAGGAGGAAATACTGCAGCGGGCGCCATCATTGGTGGAGTTGTAGGTGGAGTAGCCGGTGGAGTTATTGGTAATAAAATGGATAAGCAAGCTCAGAAAATTGAAGAAGCTTTACCTGGAGCAGATGTAGTACGTCAAGGTGAAGGTATTCAATTAGTATTGGGTGAAAATGCAGTTCGTTTTGATACTAATAAATCTACACTTACAGCACAAGCGCAAGCCAACCTTGATAAGCTTATCCCTGTATTCAAAGAATATGCAGAGACAGATATTAAAATCTATGGATATACAGACAGCACGGGTAAAGCAGAGTACAACCTAAAACTATCTGAGCAAAGAGCTGCATCTGTAAGAAACTATTTGGTAAACAAAGGACTTAAAGCATCTCGTTTTGAAACAAAAGGTATGGGAATCGCCGATCCAATTGCTGATAACTCAACCGTAGAAGGACGTAACAAAAACAGACGAGTGGAGTTTGCAATTACAGCCAACGAAACCATGGTTCAGCAAGCAGAAAAAGAAGCTGGACAGAAATAATAAATTTAATATCCGTGCTTTTTTCACAATAAAAGCACGGATATCATTTTTTATTCCTATATTCGTTCTGTTATTAATCTTTAAAAACTTTTTAGCTATGAAAAAAACTTTACTATTAGCTTCTCTATTTGTAGGAAGTGTATTTACGATGAACGCTCAGACAGTATTGTTTGAAGACAGTTTTGAAACTTACGATGATTTCATTATCGAAAACATTGGTGACTGGGTGACTATTGATTTAGATGGTTTAGGAACTTACTCTGGTGGTGGTGGAACTTTTGACAACCAGTTTGATCCTAAGGCTTTTATGGTTTTCAACCCAACTACAGCAGGTGTGACTAATGCAGAGTCTGGTACAGAAACTAGAAACTTTGACCCTAAAACAGGTAGTAAATATATGGCTTGTTGGGCTTCTGCTCAAGGAGCAAATAATGACTGGATGGCAAGTCCTGTTATTACGCTAGGAGCTTCACAAAACGAAGTGAAGTTCTGGGTAAAATCAATGTCTGGTTCTTATGGTGAAGAAAAGTACAAAGTAGGTGTTTATGTTGGAAACGGCACACCTGTAGGTACTGCTGATTTCACAATAATTTCCGGTGCTACAAGTCTATCAGCTCCATATGCAAACTGGCAGGAAAAAACATTTAACCTTGATGCCTATGCTGGACAACAAGTTCGTATCGGTATCCAATGCGTATCAAATGATGTTTATATGTTGATGGTTGATGATTTCTCAGTAACTACTGCTTCTGCATCTGTTGATAGCGCTCTTGCTGGATCATTCTCAGTTTATCCAAACCCTGCAACAGATGTATTAAATATCTCAAATAGCATCAATGCTGAAATCAATGCAATTACTATTACTGACCTTAACGGTAGAACAGTAAAACAAATTACTGCCAATGGTTCAGTTGATTCTCAAATCAATATTTCAGACCTAAACGCTGGGGTTTATTTTGTAAACATCAACTCAAACGAGGGAAGTCTTACTAAAAAAATCGTTAAGAAATAATTTAGTAAAAAGAACCTTACTCAAATCCTAATCCTGAAAAAGGCTGCAAACCAGCTTTTTTCAGGATTTTTTTCTAAAATAGAAGTAATCTAGGCTTTATCAATATTGTCTTACATTCGTTAATCGGTTATCTTTGTCCAAAGTATTTTAATCATCCTATGGAACTCAGAGAACATAAACCTTCAGAAAGGCTTCTACCTGTAAAAGACCTCTATACTTATCTTCAAAAACTTGTCCAAAGAAAGCTTTGGCTCAAAGTGCTTATCGCCATGTTTGCCGGTATTCTACTCGGAGCCTATTTTGCTACAACGCCAACTTGGATTGAACCTCGCTTTCAAGAAACACTAATCAACTGGATTGCTTTTCCGGGCAACTTATTCATCAGAGTCGTTCAGATGATTATGATTCCATTGATGTTTAGTTCTGTAGTACAAGGTATCGCTGGTGGTGATAACACGGAATACCTCAAGAAGTCAGGACCGAGACTACTCCTGTATTACGGAATGACAACCACTACAGTTTTAATCTTTGCAGTGATTTTAGCTAGTATCCTCCAACCCGGCAACTATATGGACGCTTCGAGTCTGCTTACTGCTGAGATGGCTCTTAATGCCGATGCAATGAGAGAAACAAACACACTACTCAGCTTTGGGAATGTTCCCGAAATGATTGTTGGCTTACTTCCCGCCAATCCTCTTCAGGCGATGGTCGCCGGAGATATGCTTAGCATCGTGATTTTTGCTATTATCACCGGAGTTACTTTGGCAAACATTCCTTCTGACACGGCTGTTCCGTTACTCAAAGTATTATATTCTGTTCAAGAAATTACGATGGCAATCACGCGTTGGGCTATGAAATTAGCGCCAATTGCAGTTTTCGGGCTGATGTGTCAGGTAACTTCAAAAGTGGGAATTGAAACAATTATGGGACTATCGATGTTCATGCTTACGGTAGTAATCGGATTATTTCTGGTAGTAATCATCTATTGTATGATACTCTTGTTCTTTGCAAAAGTGAATCTAAAACATTTCTTCTCAGATTCAAAGGACGTATTGCTTCTAGCTTTTTCGATGGCAAGTTCCGCCGCAGTTATGCCTTTAACACTGAAAACAGCTGAAGAAAAAATGGGCATTGACCCTTCTGTAAGTCGATTTATAATTCCGATTGGAGTTTCAATAAACATGGACGGAACTGCGGTTTTTCAGGCGATAGCCACTATATTTCTAGCTCAAGTCTACGGATTACAACTCGACACACCTACGTTAATGATTGTAATCATAACCACTATTCTCGCCTCTATAGGAACGCCATCTGCGCCGGGGGCTGGAGTAATCGTTTTGGGTTCTGTACTGGCTACAATTGGGATACCCGTTACGGCTATTGCGCTGATTATTGGTGTAGATAGATTGCTCGGGATGTTTAGAACATCAGTAAACGTGATGGGAGACTTGGTTACCTGTCAGGTTTTTAATAGGATGTATTTAAAAGAAATTGCACTTAAGGAGGCAGAGCAAAAGAAAGTTCTGTAACTACTTCTTACCTCCTACAACAACCACAATTTCACCCTTTATAGTTTTCTGACTAAAGTGAGCCAGTACTTCATTGGCTGTGCCTCTAAACGTCTCTTCGTGTAGTTTAGAAAGTTCTCTTGACACTGAAACAGGTCGGTCTTCTCCGAAGTATTGAATGAATTCTCCTAAGGTTTTCAGGAGTTTGTGTGGCGACACATAAAAGACCATGGTTCGCTCTTCTTCTGCTAAGAACAGGTAACGAGTCTGCCTTCCTTTTTTCTCTGGGAGGAATCCTTCAAAAACAAATCTATCGTTAGGCAGTCCGCTGTTCACTAATGCTGGCACAAAAGCAGTAGCTCCAGGCAAACACTCTACTTCAATTTTATTTTCGATACACGCACGCGTAAGCAGAAAGCCAGGATCTGAAATTGCCGGTGTACCCGCATCAGAAATCAAGGCGATACTTTCACCC
>CAZRCB010000009.1:0-32969 GCA_964598455.1 uncultured Flavobacterium sp. | reverse complement strand
GACAAAGGCTATAAACGCATGAAAAAAGTCTTTACAAATCCGTTTTCGAAATGGCTTTTCAGATGGCTACATCCAGATATTGGCGTCAGGCTCGGGCAATATTTATCGGTGAAAAACAAACTTATTTCAGGTGATGATGACGTGAAGTTCTTAGGAGAAGAGAATGAATGGTTAGTGCAATACGCAAAACTAAAGCTACAAACAAAACATTACGACTATTTTGTATTTGGGCATCGCCACCTACCAATGAATATTAAACTAAAGGAAAACTCCTCTTATATCAACCTAGGTGACTGGATACAGTACTTTACCTACGGAGAATTTCAGGGAGATAACTTGACATTAAAGAAACTTGAATAAATATAATTTTTACTATTTTTACTAAAAATAAATTAGATGAAAAAAATTCAAATGGTTGACCTCAAAGGTCAATACGAACATATAAAAGACAGTATCCAAAACGGATTTCAAGAAGTTTTAGTCAGTACGGCTTACATCAACGGCCCACAAGTTCACGCTTTCCAGAAAAGTTTAGAAGATTATTTGGGAGCAAAACACGTGATTCCTTGTGCTAACGGGACTGATGCCCTTCAAATTGCTATGATGGGATTAGGATTAAAACAAGGCGATGAAGTTATCACTGCCGATTTTACGTTTGCGGCAACGGTTGAAGTAATCGCACTTTTAGGACTTACACCTGTTTTAGTTGATGTGGATGAAGATACGTTCAATATTTCGATTGAAGCTATAAAAAAAGCCATTACTCCGAAAACTAAAGCTATAGTCCCTGTTCACCTTTTCGGGCAAGCGGCAAATATGGAAGAGATTATGGCTATTGCCAAAGAGCACAACTTATTTGTGATTGAAGATAACGCACAAGCCATCGGTGCAGATTATGAGTTTTCTGACGGGCGCAAACAAAAAGTGGGAACCATCGGACACATTGGGGCAACCTCATTCTTCCCTTCTAAAAACTTAGGCTGCTATGGAGATGGTGGAGCTATTTTTACCAATGACGATAAGCTAGCGCACGACTTAAGAGGCATCGTAAACCACGGAATGTACGTACGCTATCATCACGATGTTGTGGGAGTAAACTCAAGACTAGACAGCCTTCAGGCAGTAGTTTTGAATGCTAAACTTCCGAAACTTGACCAATACAACACAACCCGTCGTGAAGCGGCTAAAAAATACAGCTTGGCTTTAGCGAATCACAAAAATATCGTGACTCCAATTATCAAAGGAGATGACGATTCTCACGTTTTTCACCAATATACGTTGAGAATTGTTGGAGCAGATAGAAATGCTTTGATGCAACATTTGTTGGATAAAGGAATTCCTTGTGCTATCTATTATCCGATTCCGCTACATAGCCAAAAAGCCTATTTGGACTCGAGATATAAAGAAGAAAACTTCCTAGTTACCAACCGATTGGTAAGTGAAGTCTTATCTTTACCAATGCATACGGAATTGGATGACGAACAAATTAGGTTTATTACCGATAGTATTTTAGAGTTTTTAAGTTAAAATAAATTATGACAAGGATTATATTACTTTTAATTTTATCAGTTTCATTTAAAATTTCGGCACAAGATTTATTTAATAAAGGAACAATCAACCACAAAAATCATATAGAAGTTGTTGATTTCGAGATATTTAAAGGTAAAATTATTATTCCTGTTTCAATTAACAATAAACCATATAGATTCTTATTGGATACAGGAGCTCCGAATATTATTTCTGAAAGACTTCAAAAGGAATTGAATTTTCAGAATATAAGAGAAGTTCTTATTTCAGATGCTAATAGCAAGGCTGATACAATGCAGGTTGTAGGACTTCCAAGATTGAGTATAGGTAATTTATCCTTTGAAAACACGACCTCTTTGGTTAATGATTTTCATAATCATCAGTTTTTGAAGTGTTATGATATTGATGGTTTTATTGGAAGTAATCTGTTTGGAAATACAGCTATCAAAATCAGCCTCAAAGAAAAAAAGTTATATATTACTGATAAGGTTAAAAATCTAAATCCAAAAACAAAAGGCATAAAACTTCAATTAATTGGAAGCCAATTAGCACCCTACATAAAAATTGATTTAGAAGGAAAAAACGGAGAAAAAGGATCAGAAGATGTGTTAATTGATACAGGAATGGATGGCATATATGATATTTCTAATAGGGCATTTTCTGTTTTTAGGTCACAAAATATATATAGTCAAGAAAGTTCGGATATAGGGTTTGGTTCGATAGGTTTATTCGGAAATGCAGAAGAGCAAGAACAGTATCGAGTTATTATACCTAAAATAAAGATTAATAAAGCTACGCTAGCAAATGTATCTGCCTATACTATGAATGATAATAATTCTAGAATAGGTTTGAAACTTTTAGAATATGGCGATATTATCATAGATTTTAAAAAGAAAAAATTCTATTTTGAGAACACTTCTGAAATACAGATCGGAAATCCTACAAAACTTGAATTTACTGTAGAGGAAAATACATATATAGTTGGGTTTGTTTGGGACGAAAAATTGAAAGAACAAATAAAGTACAGAGATAAAGTATTACGTATTGACCATCTGAATATAAAAGAGATGGAAGTATGTGAAATGCTTACTATTAAGGAATATCTTAAAGATAAAAGCTCCTATGAAATAGAAATTATAAATCAGAATAATGAAACTATAATTATTGAAATTAAATAGAAAATAATACCTCTATTTTAATTACTTTAATTCTCAAAAAAAATAATACTAATATGACAAAATTTAAAAGCATAGAAAGAACAAGAGCACAAGAATCCTCTGGTGCTATAGAGCGAATGTATATCACGATGAGACATTTATTCAATCGTGGATTTTATAAACCTATGGGCGTTTCTGGAGACACACTTCGTGAAGCACTACTGGATTTACGACCTGAAATATACGGTTCGATAAACAGCGAAAAAGTCGAACTCAACGGATTGCTATACGTAATTGAAAGACTTCCTATAGGTATCGAAGAATGCCGCTACATTAACCTGATTTCTGATGAAGGCTTTTCAAAATCACACTTTCAAGCTATTGTTCCGCCAAAGAGAAGAAGAAATTGTTACCGAATTGACGATGAGCAAATGAATATCGAAATCACACGAGGTAGATCTGATATCTACGATATTCTGACGCACTTGACATTCATATTCATTCAATCACACAAGATAAAAGACCACGTGCTTATTGACGATGTCAAAGGAATCGTTAATCGCGATTGGTTAAAGCTAGAAAAAGTAGTCTTAGCAAAAGAGGAACTTACCCAAGAAGACAAAGAAAAAGCAGTTGCTAACGTGTCTAATATGCTAGGAAGAACCTTTATTGAAGTCCTAGATATCTATGACGGATTTGCAACAGCAGAAAACCCTGATAGATTCTTGCACCTTATTTATTGGTTAGGAAAAATTGCTATCGAAGAGGTGGTAGATGATAACAAGAGAGCCATCACCTTTAGCCCGGTGCTTAGAGAGCGTTTAGGACACCACATTCACGGTGAAATATGGTCTGACAACATTAAAGAAACCCTCAAAAAACACGGACTTCTAGAAAGACCTATTCATATCATTAGTGCTAATATGCACAGCGTTATGAATTCTATTTTTGCTATACCTGTACTAAAAGCAAACTTCAAAGGAATGGATGATGTCGAGATTTATGAAGAACTGAGCAAACCTGAAAACGGACATCTACGAAAGAAAGTTGAGGAAACTGCCCTAAAAAACGGTATGATTCAACTTTGGGATAGCTCAGGGACAAATATCGATACGCAGATTTTTGACACTGCTAAAATAAACTTCGAAAAATCAAACTTCCCAACTGTTAAGAATATAAAAGACCAACCTGTAATTTTTGTGATGGATTACGCCTTTGGTGAACAAGCATACGAAACTATCGATGAACTTCTAAAGCCATACAAAGACGGAGAAATCACGTATTACCTTAACGTAGAGTCTGTTTCTATTATGGGTAAAGCGGGAATTCTTGAAGGTGGAAAAGGAGATATCATGATTCCAAACGCACACATCAACGAAGGAACAGGTGACAACTATCCATTTGACAATCAGCTCACTAAAGAGATGTTTGAAGGCAACGGCATCCCTGTTTTTGCAGGACCAATGATTACTGTGCTTGGAACTTCACTCCAAAACAAAGATCTACTCTACTTTTTCCATAAATCAACATGGGGAATCGTAGGACTAGAAATGGAAGGCGCACACTACCAAAAAGCAATTCAATCTGCCTCAAAAATCAGAAAGAGCATCCCGAGAGACGTAAAAGTACGCTATGCTTATTATGCTTCTGATAACCCGCTAGAGACAGGAAGTACTCTTGCCTCAGGAGGATTAGGAACTACAGGAGTTAAGCCAACTTATCTGATTACTATCAAAATATTAGAACAAATCTTCAACGTAAAATAATGCAGATAATTCCGACAACGCTCGAAGGATGTCTAATAATCGAACCTAAAGTAATTCTCGACCAAAGAGGGTATTTCTATGAAAGTTTCAACGAAAAAACCTTCCTTGAAAAGACGGGAATCAATGTGCATTTTGTACAAGATAATATATCACAATCAACCCGAGGAGTCTTAAGAGGATTGCATTACCAAACAGGGGAATTTGCACAAGCGAAGTTAGTCCAGGTCATTCAGGGTGAAGTGCTTGATGTTGCAGTAGATGTTCGGCCAACATCAAAAACCTATGGAAAATATGTTTCAGTAGTACTTAGTGCTGACAACAAGAAGCAGATGTTTATCCCCAGAGGTTTTGCACATGGTTTTTTGGTGTTGAGTGAAACGGCCTTGTTTAGTTATAAATGTGATAACTTCTATAACAAAGAATCAGAAGGGCAAATATCTTATGAAGACCCCACTATAGCTATCGACTGGGGTTTTGATAAAAATAAACTTATCATTTCTCAAAAAGACCAGGATAGTCCGGTATTAAATAAAGCCAAAAAAGTATGGTAGTCGTAGTAACTGGTGCCAACGGACAAGTAGGTCAGGCGATACAAAAGCTTTCTGAAAAAACTACAGGAATCACTTTCGTCTTTGCCGATTCCAGTAGCCTTGATATTACCAATGCTGAAAACTGTCTAAACTTTTTTGAAAGATATAAACCGGATTACTGTATCAATACCGCCGCATATACTGCAGTAGATTTAGCTGAAAGCAACCAAGAAAAGGCTTATGAAGTCAATGTCTTAGGTGTTAGGAATATTGTTCAAGCCTGTAAAAAACATCAAACAAGTCTAATTCATCTCTCAACAGACTTTGTTTTTGATGGGATAAAGAATGTTCCGTATTCTGAAAACGATATTCCAAATCCACAATCAACTTACGGAAAGACTAAACTAGGAGGTGAAGCAGAAGCTAAAAAATGGGAGAAGCATTTTATCATCAGAACCTCATGGGTGTACTCTGAGTATGGAAAAAATTTCATGAAAACCATGCTCAATTTAGCTACTACACACAAAACTATTCGAGTGGTCAACGACCAAATTGGAAGCCCAACCAATGCCAATTGTTTGGCACAAGCTCTGCTACATATCATACAAAGCAAAACTGCTGCAACCCAATTCGGTACCTATCATTTCGCCAATCAAGAAAGTTGTTCCTGGTACTCTTTTGCGAAGGAAATATTCCTTCTCACTCAAACCCAAGTAGATCTATTGCCGATTCCAACTACAGACTACCCTACTCCAGCCATAAGACCACACTACAGCGTATTAGACACTGGAAAATTCACAACTACTTTTGGATTGCCAATTAAAACATGGCAACAAGCCTTATTACAGTCTATTTAAGAAATACCACCGTCCCAATTCCACGAAAAGGACGCAAATAAATTACAACTACCAATACCACTTAGCAATCTTGACCTGAGGTAAATTATATAAATTAGCCAAAGAGATTAGCTTTTGCCGAATTACATAAAAAAACAGTATTTTTGTAAGTCAAGTTGTAAAAAACCTTAATCCACTTAAATAGTATTAACTAAAATATAGAAATACCATGTGTAAGCACAATAAATTTATGACCGATGCAATCGAGTGGTCAAGAAAAGGAATGAACAATAATCAGGGAGGTCCATTCGGAGCCGTAGTTGTAAAAGATGGAAAAATAGTAGGTGTCGGCAGTAATAAAGTCACCTCTAGCAATGACCCTACAGCTCATGCTGAAGTAACAGCAATTAGAGACGCTTGTAAGAACCTAAATACATTTCAGCTAGATGGCTGTATTCTTTATACCTCGTGCGAACCATGTCCAATGTGCTTAGGCGCTATTTATTGGGCAAGACCAGATAAGGTATATTATGCAAACACCCGCAAAGACGCTGCAAACATAGGTTTTGACGATGATTTTATCTATAACGAGATGAATGTAGCTGTTGAAAACAGAAAGATTCCCTTCGAACAAATTAGTCGTGACGAAGCTATCAAGGTCTTTGAGGAATGGACATCCAAGGCCGACAAAACCGAATATTAAATCAAAAAAAAATCTCAAGCTTAATACTTGAGATTTTTTTGATACTGAAATAATTATTTTTTGTTTTTCTTCTGACGCTGTTGTTCTTGAGCTTGTTCCATAGCTTCACGCATCTTTTGTTGAAACTTGCTCTCCTTCTTAGGTTGTTGTTTATTCACCTGAATAGTTGCGTGAATCTTTTCATTATCGATAATATACTTTTTGATAACAATCATAATTCCGATAGTAATCAAGTTAGATATAAAGTAGTATAATGATAAACCTGAAGCATACATATTAAAGAAGATAATCATCATAAACGGTGAGATATAAATCATCACTTTCATGATTTTAGCCATATCTGGCATACCTTCTTGCTGTGGTTGTGCCATTTGTTGGTCTCCGGTAGTCATCTTCATATAGAAGAAAATAGCGATACCAGCCAATATCGGGAACAAACTAATGTGATTTCCGTATAGCGGTATATAAAACGGCAACTCAATCACTGCATCATAGGCTGATAAGTCATCCGCCCATAAGAATCCTTTTTGTCGAAGCTCTATTGCTGACGGGAAGAATTGGAACAGGGCATAGAAAATTGGTATCTGCATCAGAGCAGGAATACAACCTGCCATAGGGTTTACACCAGCCTTAGAATATAAAGCCATTGTCTCCTGTTGTCTTTTCATCGCATCTTTCTTGTACTTCTCGTTGATCTCAGTGATATCAGGACGAAGTGCTTTCATCTTTGCCTGTGACAAATATGATTTATAAGTAATAGGCGAAATGGCAATACGCACTAAAATCGTAAATAAAATAATCACTAAACCATATGAAGGAATAAAACTTGCAAAAAACCCAAAAACAGGAATAAACAAGAATCGGTTGATCCATCCGAAAATTCCCCAACCTAGAGGAATAATTTCGTCAAGATTTTTATCATATTTCTTTAGGATTTTATAATCAGAAGGACCATAATACCAATTCAAATTATAATTTACTTCTCCCCCTTTGAATTCAAGCGGTATCAAGGAAGTAAATGCTTTTGTTTTTAAGGTGTCAGTCTCTTCATTTTTAACTAAGTTCTTAGAAGTAAAATCTACGCTCTTAAAGGCTGTTTCAGTTAGTAGAATTGAAGTAAAGAAGTGTTGTTTATAGGCTATATAAGTAACGTCTTTAACTGTTTTTTCTTCAGACTTTCCCATTCCGAGGTCGTTGTCTTTTCCACCTTCATACTCATAAATTAAATTTGTATAACGATTCTCGTATGTAACTGACTTTTCGTTGCTGTATGCTTCTAAATTCCAAGAGAGTTGAAGTGGCTCTGAAGTGTCTAACACAGAGTTTAAACCTTGAGTTTTGATGCTGAAATCCATCATATAATCATTAGGTTTCAAAACGTAGCGATACTCCAAAAACTTAGTTTCATCAGACTTAAGCCTAAGGGTAAGCACTTGATTTTCACCCTCTTTAGTAAGAATTGGTTCGAACAGCAATTCTTTTGTGTCTAGAATTTTATTCTCTTGAGTTCTAAGTCGTATATTAAATAATGCATTATTATCATCAATAAGATTGACAATACTTCCTGAATCTTTACGGAATCTCTCAAAATTTTTGACCTCAGCTTTGGTTATATATCCTCCTTTGTTAGAAATCTCTAATTTCAGAAGTTCATTTTCAAGTACTGTTGTTTCTTGAGTAAGTGTTCCTGAGTATGCAAAACTGCCAAGTGCTCCTTGAAGTTGAGCCATTTTCAGCGAATCATTAGTACTAACTTCACCTAAGTTTACAACCGCTTGATCAGCAGCACTAGCCTGATGTTGTTCTTGTTTTTCAACTAGCTCTTGTTGAGCTTTAGATTCAGCTATTTGCTCAGGAGTTGGTTGATTTTGATACATTATCCATATAAGGATTCCAAAAATAAGCACAAAGGCTAATATCGTTCTTGGGTCAAATTTTTTTTGTTCCATTCTTTTGTTTTATTCTATTTAGATAGGTTTTCTGTCAATGAAGTTGTGTGCTTTAATTACAGACTTTTTTTGATATAATTACTTCTTATTCTCAACAGTTGCTTTTACGAATGCCACAAATAGTGGATGTGGATTTGCAACAGTACTCTTGTATTCAGGGTGAAACTGAGTTCCTATAAAAAACGGATGATTCTTTATTTCGATGACCTCTACGAGTCCTGTTTCAGGATTTTTACCCGAAGCGATAAGTCCAGAGTCTTCTAAGTCTTTTAAATGTGTATTATTGAGTTCATAGCGATGTCTATGGCGTTCAGAGATCATTTCTTGTCCATAAACGGAGCTGACCAATGAGTTTGGTTTTAGCTTGCAATCCCAAGCGCCAAGTCGCATAGTTCCTCCTTTGTGTGTAACTGCTTTTTGGTCTTCCATAATATGGATGACAGGATATTTTGTGTCTGGGTCTATCTCTACCGAGTTTGCTCCTTCATAGCCCAAAACATTTCGAGCATATTCAACAACTGCCATTTGCATTCCTAAACATATACCAAAGAAAGGAATATTATTTTCTCTGACATATTTGATGGCTACGATTTTACCTTCTATTCCTCTCGAACCAAAGCCTGGTGCGACAAGTATTCCGTCAAGTCCCGCTAGTTTCTCAGCGACATTTGAATGGTCTAGATATTCCGATTGGATACTAACGATATTTACCTTAGTATGATTTGATGCTCCAGAATGCACAAAAGACTCGATGATCGATTTGTAAGAATCTTGAAGTTCTACGTACTTACCTACTAGTCCAATATTGACAGTATGCTTAGGTTTTTTATAACGCTTTAGAAATTCGTTCCATATCGAAAGATCTGGCTTATGTTTCTTAGGGAGATTAAGTTTTTTTAGCGTTACGATGTCAAGTCCTTCTTCGAGCATCAAGTTAGGCACGTCATATATTGTAGATGCATCGATTGATTCGATAACAGCTTCTTTCTTTACATTACAGAATAGCGCTAGTTTTTCGCGTAAATCATCAGATAGTTTGCGTTCAGTTCTACAAACTAAGATATCCGCCTTGATTCCGCTTTCCATCAAGGTTTTGACAGAGTGTTGCGTAGGTTTTGTTTTGAGTTCTTTTGCTGCTGCTAAATAAGGCACAAGTGTCAGGTGAATTGTAATAGCATTTCCCTCACCTAATTCCCATAACAACTGACGTACGGATTCGATGTGAGGAAGTGATTCAATATCACCTACGGTCCCTCCAATCTCAGTGATTATTATGTCAAAATTACCCGAATCACCAAGTAATTTCATTCTCGATTTAATTTCGTTGGTAATATGTGGTACGACCTGAACTGTTTTACCTAAAAACTCACCTTTTCTCTCTTTTTCAATTACTGAAAGATATACTCTTCCTGTAGTGACATTATTTGCTTGAGATGTTGGTACGTTTAGAAATCGCTCATAGTGCCCTAGGTCTAGGTCTGTTTCCGCGCCATCATCGGTCACGTAGCACTCGCCGTGCTCGTATGGATTTAAAGTTCCGGGATCAACATTGATATATGGATCAAATTTCTGTATAGTAGTTCTATAGCCTCTTGCTTGAAGTAGCTTTGCAAGTGATGCAGCAATAATTCCTTTACCCAATGAAGAGGTAACACCTCCTGTTACAAATATGTATTTTACTGGATTCATTTTTAAGTTAGTTGTAGTTGTGTTGTTGTTTTTTAAACCCTGCAAAAGTAGTTTATTTTTGTGCAAATGCCAAGTAGATTTTCTATTTAAACTCTCTGCTTTACACAAAACACAATATTAAAAATATCCCTCTGTAATATAGTTTAGATTGCATTATGTACTACTCGTTGACCTGCAGTGGTCAAATCTCATTTTCCTATCTACACATTGATTATCAAAATATTGTATAAAAAAAAGGAAGGCTAATTAAGCACTTCCTTTTGGTTACTATAGAATTCGGTATAGCTAAAATTTTTATTCAGATTCTTCCATCGTATGGAATACGTTCTGAACATCGTCATCTTCTTCAATCTTTTCGAGTAATTTCTCAACATCTGCGACTTCTTCAGGTGTGAGTTTTTTGGTTACCTGAGGAATTCTGTCAAACCCCGATGACAGGATTTCGATTCCTTGTCTTTCTAATTCTTTTTGAATAGCTCCAAAACTCTCAAAAGGTGCATACATCATCACTCCGTCTTCATCTGCAAAAATTTCTTCAACACCAAAATCAATCATCTCGAGTTCTAGTTCTTCAATATCTTGATTTGTATTAGGTATTCTAAAATTACAGGTGTGATCAAACATAAAATCAACGGAGCCCTGCGTACCTAAAGTACCGTTATATTTATTAAAATAACTTCTAATATTCGCTACTGTCCTATTGTTGTTGTCAGTAGCTGTTTCAATAAGAATGGCTATTCCGTGCGGTGCATATCCTTCAAACAAAACCTCCTTATAGTTAGCCGTATCCTTGTCAGTTGCTCTTTTGATAGCTCTATCGACGTTTTCTTTAGGCATATTTGCTGCTTTAGCGTTTTGCATCACAGCTCTTAATCTAGAGTTGGTTTCAGGATTTGGACCGCCTTCTTTGATAGCCATGACAATATCCTTACCAATTCTGGTAAATGTTTTGGCCATTGCTGACCAACGTTTCATTTTTCTTGCTTTTCTAAATTCAAAGGCTCTTCCCATTTCTATAGGTGTTTATTCGTTTAATCCGTGATTTGTTTAGCTTATAAATATCTGGATTCAAAAGTAAAAATTTATAAAAAACAATTGTATTATTTTTTATAAAAAGGAGTCTTTACAACTCTGGCTTTTACGTTATTATTCCTTATTTTTATATAAATCTCAGTGTCTAATTTACTGTTTTCAATAGTTACATAACCAAGCCCAATTCCCTTTCCTAACGAAGGTGCCATAGTTCCAGAAGTTACTCTTCCGATAGTACTTCCCTGAGCATCGACAATTTCATAATCTTTTCTTGGAATTCCTTTATCGATGAGTTCAAAACCGATTAATTTATTTTTGATTCCAGCTTCTTTTTGTTTTTTAAGGTTCTCAGAATTGGTAAAATCTTTAGTAAATTTAGTAATCCATCCCAAACCAGCCTCAAGCGGTGAAGTTGTTTCATCAATATCATTTCCGTATAAGCAGAAACCCATCTCTAGTCGTAAGGTATCTCGAGCCGCTAGACCAATTGGTTTGATATCAAACTCTTTTCCTGCTTCAAACACCTTATTCCAGATATGTTCTACTTCATCATTTTTGCAATAAATCTCAAACCCTCCTGAACCCGTATAACCTGTAGCAGAAATAATGACGTTATCAACTCCTGCAAAATCAGCTACTTTAAAACTGTAGTACGGAATTTCAGATAAATTTACTGAAGTTAACCCTTGCATAGCCTCGATTGATTTTGGTCCTTGGATTGCCAACAAAGAATAGTCATCAGATAGGTTTCTTACTTCTGCTCCAACATCGTTGTTCTTCACTATCCAATTCCAATCCTTGTCGATATTAGATGCATTTACGACCAATAAATACTGGTCTTCTTTCATTCTATAAATAATTAAATCATCAATAATTCCGCCGTCTTCGTTCGGGAAACAAGTATATTGCGCCTTACCTATCTCAATAGTAGAAGCGTCATTAGTGGTGATTTTCTGAAGTAAGGCAAGTGCATTATTTCCAGAAACTAAGAACTCTCCCATATGCGAAACATCAAACACACCAACACCATTCCTAACAGTCTGATGTTCTGCATTAACGCCTTCGTATTGTACAGGCATATAGAATCCTGCGAAATCAACCATTTTTGCTCCAAGAGCCTCGTGAATGTGTTTAAGTGGTATGTGTTTCATGACTGAATAAAAAATTGAGTATTAAGATATATGTTGTTTAATATAATTTCTAAAAGGGCTTATTCTTTAGTTTTGAGTTGCGAAATTAAGGCTATTAGTTCAAATAACAAAGCCTAAAAGTTGCTAAACTCGAATGGTAAAATGTTCCTTTTCTTGTTCTCTCCTAAAAAAAACTAATCCCCACTGATGAGTATCAATAGTTACTTTGACTTTTTCATTTTTTTTGATTTCCTCCCAAGCCTCTGACATAGACTTACTCCAATAAATATCATCAAAAATCCATACTGAATCATTAGTTACGGTCGGTAATAATAGCCTAAAGTATTCTAATGTAGCCTCCATGGAATGGTTGCCATCAAAATAGATTAAATCAAATTTTTGATTTGAAATTTCAGGCTTTTTCAAATAGCTCGAGAACTCTGTATTGACAAAATCTATATTTTTTTGGTTTATTGTAAATTCATCGAATTGACTTTTAGCAACTGCGAGTGTGTTAGGGCAACCCTCGAGCGTAATCAACTTGGCTTGTGGGCTTCCAAAATATAATGCTGAAGTTGACAATCCTAACGAAGTGCCTAGTTCAAGGATGTTATTGGGTTTAAAATATCTCGAAATCCTATGGAGTAGAGCTGCTCGCTTAGCACTAATACCAGCATTTTTAGCAATTCTTGAAATCTGTCTTTTGTCAGTACTAAATACCCTAGAACCTGCTCCAAAGTCAGTAATTGGGATATAATCCTTATTTGCTAGGAGTGATTTTCTGTATTTGTTTAGCTGAATATACTCTGAGTATTTATTTCGGTCATAAAAACATTTGGTAACTAGGTCAAATACAAACGGAGAATGCACTCCATGTTCATTGGTTGATTTAATCAAAAAACCTAAATATGCCTTAATCTGAAAAATCATACACTACTTGATTTTATATTCACAAAGAGACTATTCTTCGGATTTTGCCAAAAGCTCAAACCATCGTTCTTCTTTTTCCTCCAAAGACTTGATGATCTTCTGAAGTTTAGTAGCTTTTGCTTCTATATCAGTATCCGCTACCTTCCCTTCTGTAAACTCATTTTCGATCTCTTTTTTCTCATACTCCAAGTCTTTGATGTCGCGTTCAATTCGTTGGAACTCTTTTTGCTCATTAAAGTTAAGTCCTTTCTTGGCTTGTTGATCTTTCCAATTCGATTTGTTAGCGCCCTCAAACTTCTCTTCTCTTATAGGCTCGATAGAATCCTCATAGCTTCTAAAGTCAGAGTAGTTGCCAGGGAAATCTTCTACTTCACCTTCACCTCTAAATACAAAAAGGTGGTCAACAATCTTATCCATAAAATACCTGTCGTGAGAAACCACAAGCAAGCAACCTGGATAATCGAGTAAGAAATTTTCTAAAACATTAAGCGTGACTATATCTAGGTCATTAGTAGGCTCATCTAAAATCAAGAAGTTTGGATTTTGAATCAGCACTGTACATAAATATAGGCGTTTGAGCTCTCCACCGCTGAGTTTCTCTACAAAGTCATATTGTTTTTTCCTGTCAAACAAAAAGCGTTCTAGAAGTTGGGCTGCAGAGATAGTACGGCCTTTGGATAGCGGAATATATTCTCCGAATTCTTTGATAATATCAATAACTCTTTGTTCTGGTTTAGGGTTAATACCACTTTGGGTATAATAGCCTATTTTAATGGTTTCTCCGACTACAACCTTACCCGAATCAGGCGCTATTGTCTGAGTAATTATATTCAGAAAAGTAGATTTACCTGTTCCATTTTTACCTATAATACCAATGCGCTCACCTCTGTTAAAGTTATAGTCAAACCCGTCTAAAATTACTTTATCATCGTATCTTTTTGAGACCTTGTGGAGTTCTATGATTTTACTCCCCATTCGTTCCATATTAATCTCGAGTTCAACTTTATGTTCTTTGCGTCTAGAAGTTGCTTTCTCTTTAATTACATAGAAGTCATCTTGGCGTGATTTAGATTTTGTCGTACGTGCCTTTGGCTGACGTCGCATCCATTCTAGCTCTTTAGTAAAAAGGTTTTTTGCCTTTTCTACTGAAGCGATTTCAGACTGTATGCGCTCTTCTTTTTTGTCTAAATAATATGAATAGTTTCCTTTATATTGATAGAGTTGCCCGTTTTCGAGTTCTATAATTTCATTACAAACGCGTTCTAGGAAATATCTATCGTGCGTAACCATAAAAAGGGTTATAGGTTCTTTTGCAAAATAGCTCTCTAGCCATTCTATCATCTCTAAATCCAAGTGGTTTGTCGGCTCATCAAGAATCAACAAATCGGGTTTGTTCAGCAATATTACAGCTAGAGCTAGACGTTTCTTTTGTCCACCAGACATTCCTTTGACCTTTAGGTGTAGGTCATCTAGTTTAAGCTTTGAGAGAATTTGCTTATATTGAGTTTCAAAATCCCAAGCATTGTGCATTTCCATCTTTTCAAAAGCTTTCTGATAGGCTTCAGAATCTTCCGGATTTTCTAGTGCTTTCTCATATTCTTCAATAACTTTCAACACGAGGTTGTCAGAAGCAAAGATGCTTTCTTCAATGGTTAGGTCTAAATCAAATTTTGGGTCTTGAGACAAAAATGCCATTTTGATTTCTTTACGCATCACAATTTGTCCTGAGTCAGGAGTGTCTTCTCCGGTGATGATTTTAAGGAGCGATGTTTTTCCAGATCCATTTTTAGCGACAAAAGCGATTTTTTGTCCCTGATTAATACCGAAAGACAAACCTTCGAATAAGACCCTTTCACCAAAAGACTTGGTAATATTTTCAACTGATAGATAGTTCACTATAGATAATGTTTTTGCAAAAATAGGCTTTTAAAACCTCGAATCAAAAGTTGCTACTAAAAATGCTTTACGCCAAAAAAAAACAGTTTCAGAAAGAATCTGAAACTGTTATATAATAATAAAATTGATTTTTTAATATGATCTAGAAACCTAGGTTGATTCTATTATCCTTAATATCTGCTTTGTTTCTAAGTGAAAGGAATATTCTTCCCTGTGCAGAATTTTGATTCTGAGTTTTCATTCTGTTAGAATAAGTTGCATAGTTCGGAAGTTCCGGACCATTCACAACAGATTGTTTTTTGATCACATATACAGCTACCTTTCCTTCAATTGGCTCAGAAACTTTTGCTTCTTCGATACCAAAAGCTCTACCAACTACTTTTGGCTCTACGCCTAAACCTTGAAGCATTGGGTCCGCAAGCGAAACCCCGTTTGCGTGTCTCAAAGTCTCCTGATTAGCTGCAGCAATTTCCTCTAAAGTAGTGCCTTTGATTTTTTCTTTAATAAGGGCTGCTTTTTTCTCATTTTTAATAATTGGCTCTAAGCTAGCTCTCATTTTCTCAGCAGATTGAAGCCCAGTTTCGTTGATATTTTTAAGCTTAGCTATGACGTGTCCTTTGCTAATATCGAAACGTTTGATAGCCCCTTTTTTGGTATCTCTAGCAAAAGCCCAAGCCACGATAGCTCTTTGAGCGCCTAGACCTTGGATGTTTTCTTCAACAGCTGTAATTCCGTTAATAGCTACTAGCGACAATTTTTGTGCTTCTGCGATTTCTTGTAATGACTTAGTTTGTGCTTCAATCTCAATCATCTGAGAGTTGCTATATGCCTCATCATTTGTTTTGCTTGATGGCTCGATTTGACGTGCGATAGTAGCTAATTTATAAGCGTTTGACTTACTTCCGTTGTCATCAACTTTGATAATGTGGTATCCAAATTTTGTCTCAACTACATCTACAGTTCCTTTAGGATTAAAGAACATAAATTCAGCAAAATCTTTGTCAAATCCTTCGTAAGTTATCTGAGAATACTGTACCCATCCGATGTCTCCACCATTACCTTTAGTACCATCAGTATTGATTTCATTGGCAATTTCTTTGAACTTAGCTTCATTATTTTTTACTAAAACCAAAATGCTGTCTGCTTGTTTTTTGGCATCTTCTTTAGTTGCAAAAGTCATTTCATTTGCTGCCATTGAACCAGCAAAAGGAATAATAATATGGCTAGATTTTACAGAATCAGCAATAACCTTGTGGTCTAGAATTCTTGAAACCTTTACAAAATCATTTTCTTTATATATAGGAGTAACTGTACCTATGCTTGTGCTTTCCAAAGCAGGCAGGTCTTTGGCGAAAATATACTTTTCTGTAAAAGGCACGTCAGAATTTGTGTTGACAAACTCTTCGATGTTTTCGACAGTTCCAAATCCTTGGATTGTTTCGTTTTCTTTGGTGGTCTCGTTATAAACCGTTCTGGGTTGCAAAAGTGAAGCTACACCCTCTTCGATTTCTTTAATATCCTCATCGGATGCTTTGCTCTCAACTAATACATATTCAAAATCACGAGAATCATCTCCTCTGTACTGATTTTTTCTCTTAGACATATATTCGACGATTTCCGCATCTGTAACTTTCACCTCATCATCATTGATTGAAGAATACGAAACAGCAACATAATCAAAAGTCACCTTGTTAGCTTCTCTCTGATATGCGACCTTACCGTCAAAGCCAGTTGTATTAATACCTGCTTTTACGAGTGTGTTATAGGCTTGTTCGCTAGCAAAACTCTCTAGTTGTTTTTCGTAGTCCTCTAACCAGAGTCTCCATTGTGTAGGCGCTTGTACTTTTATATCTTCAACGTATTGGTTGAATTTAGCTGCGCTAAATTTACCTGCTTCATCTAAAAACATTTGATTTCCGCTTTGCTCAAGGACTCCTTCGATTTGAGCTTTTCCTGATATAAGTCCTAATTTTTTAAACTGCTCCTCGTACAAAGCGCTTTTAATTTCCTGACCCCAAATATTATTTGAAATCATTAACTGAGAAGATCCAGGGTTTTGTTGCTCTTGGTTGGCAACCTTAAATCTGAATTCCTCAGTAGGAACATCTTTTCCATTGATTGAGCCTACGTATCTTCCAGAATCCCCGAAAAATCCACTCTCAAAAACACCACCTATTACAAAGGCGAACAAAGCGACTCCAATTGCACCTACTAATAATAGTGAACGTTGTCTGATTTTAGATAAAACTGCCATTTCTTATTCGTTTATTATTTTGTTTTTCAAGTGTGCGAAAATACAACTATCTATGAAATAATAAAAGGAATGACCTAATATTTTGTTTAATAGTTCAAAAAATGAACTTAATTTTGTAATATATATTTATAAGCCAACCCATATGAGCCAAATAGACACAATTGGACTTGTACTTTCAGGAGGTGGAACCAAGGGTCTAGCTCATGCTGGAGTCTTGAAATTTCTTGAAGAACAACAACTAAGTCCCTCTCAGATCGCTGGCACCAGTGCTGGAGCAATCGTAGGCAGTCTGTATGCTTTTGGAAAAACTCCAGAGGAAATTTTAGAGTTCTTCCAGTCCATATATTTTTTCCACTGGAGGCACCTTACCCTTAGAAAAGCAGGAATTATCGATTCTGATTCTTTTAGAAATTATTTCCAAGACCTCTTTAAAGATGCAACTATCGGGGATTCCAAAATCGATTTACAAATTACAGCTACAGACTTAGTCAGAGGAAGGCTCAAAATATTCGACAAAAACACACTAGTCGCTGATGCACTGCTCGCCTCTAGTTCATTCCCTGGGATTATTTCTCCATATACTATCAGTGGAGACGTCTATAGCGATGGCGGGATTCTCAATCACTTTCCGACAGATTTGCTATTAGGTAAGTGCGATACGCTGATCGGTGTATATGTCAGTCCGATAAATGATGTAAAAGCAAAAGACTTAAACTCAATACGAGCCGTTACAGTTAGGGCATTTGATTTGCTTTCAGCCAACAATCATTTGCAAAAGTTCAACAACTGCGATTGGTTAATAGAACCCAAACAATTAACTCATTATGGCACTTTTGAAACTAATAAATCGAAGATGCGGGAAATCTTTACTATTGGCTACGAGACAGCTAAGGAGAATTTCAAGGATTTTAACCGCTTAAAATAAGCCAAAAAAAATCCCGAGATTTTAGTCTCGGGATTTTTTACTATTTTAATTTACGAATCGCCTTTCTTGGCTTTGATCATCATCTCAAGCATATCCCACATTTCATCAGGTACAGCTTCGAGCAAGTTAAACTGACCTGAGCCTTTAAGCCATTCGCCACCATCAATCGTAATCACTTCTCCGTTGACATAGGCAGAGAAATCAGAAACTAAATAAGCAGCTAGATTAGCTAATTCTTGATGGTTGCCTACTCTTTTGAGTGGTACTTTTTTAGCTAAATCAAATTTTTCTTTGAGGTCTCCAGGCAACAATCGATCCCAGGCGCCTTTGGTCGGGAAAGGACCTGGAGCAATGGCGTTGGTGCGAATACCGTATTTTGCCCATTCAACAGCCAAACTTCTAGTCATCGCAAGCACTCCTGCTTTGGCCGTAGCACTTGGCACTACATACGCAGAACCCGTCCAGGCATAAGTAGTCACGATATTTAGGATATTGGTGTTTTCTTGTTTGGTATCTATCCAGTGTTTACCGAAAGCCAGTGTACAGTTTTTAGAGCCTTTGAGCACTATATCTATTATAGTGTCAAAAGCATTGGCAGAGAGTCTCTCTGTGGGCGAAATAAAATTACCCGCTGCATTGTTTAGCAATACGTCTACTTTGCCAAATCTATCTAAAACTTGCTTTAGCATCGCTTCTACTTGTTCATAACTTCGTACGTCACATTGCACTGGCAAGCATTTGCCTCCTGTTTCAGCTTCTAATTCAATAGCTGTATTTTGTAGTTTTTCGAGGTTTCTTGAAGTGATGGCAACTTTCGCTCCTAGCTCAAGAAAATACTTGGTCATTGACTTGCCTAACCCGCTTCCTCCGCCAGTAACGACAATCACCTTATCTTCGAGCGCTCCGTCGCGAAGCATTTTTTTTGTTAAATCCATAATATAATTGATTATAATTTTGACTCTAAAGTTACCTATTTTAGATAAGACGTAAAAGAAAATACTTTAGATTTGTTTTAAATTACTGCAAACAGTTATTTTGTGGATAACCTTGTTAAAAAAAAATCAAAAGCATTTCGGAAAATAAATTTATAGTCATATATTTGTCCAATCAGAAACAAAAAAATTTAGTCATGTTCGATTTTCAGCAATATATAGGTTTTTTAATCTTTGCAGTAATCCTTCTTATGGGATTCTGGCTCCTATTATTCTTAGCAGGTTTTGCTTTCTACTGGATAACAGGACACTCTTTAGAAATGTTAAAAGAGAAAAGAGCAGCTAAAAAAGCACAAAAGGAATAAGAGCCTTTTACTTTGCTCAACATATTTGATTAGTAGTCATTAACTGAATTCTCAGATAATGACTACTTTCTTCATTTCTATTGGTAAGTACTTTGTTGTTTTATAGTTTTCAGAAAACTAATTACTTACCTTTTTTCTGTTGATTTCTGTTGACTGGCTTAGTCTTTTTAGGCTTGCGTTTCCCTGGTCCGCCAAGATTCACCTTTTTGTTTTTGTCTTTTTTCTCATGAAAAGCTCCTCCGCCTTCGACAACCGTCTTTTTGAAAACTCTTTTTGGTTGTTCTCTTCTTTTTTCAAACTCCATCAAAGTCGTAGCAATCTCAACACTTTCTGGAATCTCGAGAGTTTCTACTTCTTGGTTCATCAATAGCTCAACTTCTAAGAACCACTCTTCCTCCCTTGGAGAGATCATACTAATAGCAATCCCGTCTTGATCTGCACGACCTGTTCTACCAATTCTGTGCATATATTGTTCTGGCACTTCTGTAATCTCAAGGTTTATCACGTGCGTTACATCTTGAATATCTAAACCTCTAGCCATTATATCAGTCGTAAGGATTCCTCTAAGGTCACCTCTTTGAAGTTCAGCTAAGGTATTCAATCTATAATTTTGAGTTTTATTAGAGTGAATCACGCCAATCTCTTGTTGTAGTTTCTCATCTAATCGCTCGTGAATAAGCTCAACGATGCGCTTGTTGTTGACAAATATCAATACTCTTTTAATGGAGTCATCCGTCAGCAACAACTCGTTGAGCAGGTTTATTTTGGTAATAAAATTCGGGAGAAAGTACTTCTTTTGCCTGATATTCTCTAGTGGTGTTCCGCTTGGTGCAAGCGACACTTCTTGGGGTTGGTCAAAATAATCATTAATTATCTGGTCAACCTCTTCGGTCATCGTAGCAGAAAAGAGAATATTTTGACGCTTCATTTTCATCATCGCTAGTATAGAGGTAACCTGCATACTAAAGCCTAGATTCAGCATTTCGTCAAATTCATCAATCACTAATTTTTTAACATCGTCAAAGCGCACAACGTTGTCCAGAGCTAAATCCATTAGCCTTCCTGGCGTGGCAATTAGGATATCTACACCGGCATAAACTGCTTTTTTCTGAGTATTGATATTCACTCCTCCGTAAATCCCGAGCACTCGGGTTGACATATACTGGGTGAGTTTTTGGGTTTCTTCAGTTACCTGAACTACTAATTCACGCGTAGGAACAATAATTATCACTTTAGGTACATCAGAGGCTTGAAATTTATATTGTTTGAGTATCGGAAGTAAATAAGCAAGCGTTTTTCCAGTTCCAGTTTGGGCAATCCCAATCATATCTCTTCCGGATAAAATAACCGGAAATGATTTTTCTTGAATGGGAGTTAGGGTCTGAAATCCTAAATTATCAATAGCTTTTTTGAGGGATTTTGGTAAGTCTAATTGCTCAAACTGATTCATTTTGTGTGTATTTTAGTCTGCAAAGATAGTGCTTTATGCTGTATTTGAACTAGACTTTTCTGATGTCTGTCAGATTAAATACAAGCTTAGACCACGACCTATAAAATTGAATAGTACTCAGGAAGACTTTTCTAGACTACTTGAAGTGATTTAAACTTTTTAGATGTATATAGCCCAAAACATTACCTTCTTCTACCACCTCTTCTTCTGCTTGGTTCCTCATTATCTTTTGAGGCAAAACTCTGGATTTTATAAGAGAGCGAGAACATAAAATACTGTTTAAGCACAATATCCTCAGTATCAACAATGGCAATGTCTGAAATCTGTCTTGATGTGCTGCGGTTCTGATTGAGTAAATCATAAACCTTTACTCTTGCGGTCATTTTCTTATCTAAAAACAAATAGGATAAGCTCATATTCCACAACAAGAAATCTTTTTTATAACCCGAAGCGATTCTCGAATTATAGGTATAACCTATATCATTCCCGAAAATCCAATTCTCAGGATAATAAGAAGTTGCCTCAAGTCCGGCATTGTGTACTACTTGCGAGCTACTATTCGTCTGATAGTTTTCATAATCTGTTTGGTTATACGAAAACCTATAATTGGGTGTAAACTTCAATAATTCGCCATACTCATACGTGAATCTAGCTCCCGAATTTAAAGTTTTGCCGTAGGCTTCATAAGGCTTAGCATCGACAAAGCCTTTATTATAATTATACCTTCCGTTCATATTCAACGAGTAGCTAAAATTATGTCCATTTTCAGTTTTATGACTTTGATACCATCCTCCTCCTCCCGAGACATTATACATACCTGAGATATTCACAAATGTGGTTGTACGTTTTCTGTCTTGATCATAGGTTGAGATAGCGCTTGTCCAATTGTCATAAAAGTTGCTATACAAATGAATATTAAACCCACTGCTAGTAGCGTAATCATATTCATTCATAAATAAGTTAAATGAGTGTAACTTATTAGGGTCTAAATTAGGATTCCCTATAAATGTATTCAACGGATTTGTGAGGTTTTCGACAGGCAATAACTGAGTAGCCGTGGGCAATGATTGGTTATATCCGTATCTGACAGACATTGATCTAGATTTCGAAAACTTATACCTGAAATTTCCGTTAATATTTGTCGTGGTATAGTTTTTATCTAAAGCTATCGTATTGCCTAAGTAATAAGATGAGTTTTTGAACCCATGCAAGCCAGTATCTAAGGTCAGATTTGCGTTATATTTGCTTTTTTGTAATTCTAACCCCACACTCGGAGTGATTGTATTGGTTTTAGAATCAATCTCATTAGACAGCAAATCATTGAAATCTGTGTAGTCATTACTAACGGTGTTAAAGTCAAAGGTTTTAGTAATGTCTGACAACTTATTTAGCTTGTAGTTTACGCCTACTTTTATTTTGAGCGAGTCTGTCAGAGGTTCTTTATAACTCAGTCCAAATTCATAGTTATCGTTTTTTCTACGTGCATTTCTGTGTTGATTTCGGACATCGTCAGGATTGGAAGACTGAAAGAAATAGGTTTGAGATTGTATGTTGCTCTTATTGTCTGAATCTTGGTTGTCATTGCTAAAATTCACACTAAAACTCCTTCCCTTTTTCTTGAGTTTTTTGAAATAATATACCGAACTCGAAAACGACAAATCATCACCTTCGGCATAGCTATCACTCCTGTTTTGGTTGAGTGGATCATTTAGTTCGTCAAACGAATCTTCTGAAGATATGCTCCTTGACTTGTTGTTTGTCTTGGCAATTTTCGGAGCAATCCAAAGTGTTGAGGTGGAGTCAATAGCTATCTTCGTATTAAAATTAAAGTTGTGGTTGGCTTGATCTCTTTTGGAAGTAGTTTGTGATTCGGTCGTAAACAAGTTATCAGGCAGTAGATTTACACGGTTGGTTTTGTTTACATTTTCGCTCGACGAATCGCTATAGAAATGGCTTCCGTTAGCTTCTGTTTTCTCTGTCCATTGATCGGCGTAATTAAATCCAATTACATTTGATTGGCTAATTCCTTTGTCCATACCACCTAGATTTATTCCGTTGACGGAAATTCCGCCGGATCTAGTCGTATTAAAGCTATTGATAGTATTCATATTATCAAATACCTCATCCATTGAGAATCCAGAAGCGTTGATATTGTTGGACGAAGCCAGCACACTTACCCTCAGATCTCCTTTAAAATAATTGACCAAACCACTAGATTCATAGCGCTCATCAGTTCCGTATCCGCCCATTATACGTCCGAAATATCCTTTGTTTTTTTCCTCATCAATAGTCAGATTAATACTCAAATCATCCGTAGTCGAAGCCTCTCCCGATATTTCTTGTTCTTTGGTTTTGTTGTCTGTTACCTGTACTTTGTTGATGATATCTGCCGGAAGGTTCTGCAAAGCTATTTTTCCGTCTTTATCAAAAAATGGTTTTCCGTTGACAAGAATCTGATTGACCTCTTTTCCGTTGACCATTATTTTCCCTTCGGGCGAAACATCCACACCAGGTAATTGCTTCAAAAGTGTTTCTACATTTGCATCAGGACGCACCTTAAATGACGAGGCATTAAACTCCAAAGTGTCATTCTTGATTCTGATAGGCGGAACTTCAACTGTGATTTCAATCGAATCAATCAAAGTAGAGCGAATCGCAAGCGAAATATCGCCTAAATCAATGGATTCTGAAAGTGTTTGAAATTCTTTGGAATAGCTCTCATAAACCACATCTGACATCTTTAGTTGTGTAGGTTTATCTGTTTTTTTGACATTGAGCGTAAAATTGCCATTTTTGTCAGAAATGGTATAATCTACCACTGTAGAATCCTGAACTCTAGACAGATAAACAGTAGTTGCCTCTATCGGATTCTTTGTTTCATTGTCTAAAACTCGTCCTTTGAGAGTGATATTTTGAGCATTAGATACTGAAACGAAAAATAACAACAAGCCTAAAGAAAAAAGAAAAGTTTTCAAGTTAACACTTTTTTGGGTTACAAAGGCTAATTTAGAAAAATCACCACAACATAATGTTAATACTTTCATATAATCAAAGACATTGATAATTATATTCTCTTAAAGAGAACAAAAAATAAAATTCATGAAGTAAAGTAGAAAATCAAAAAAAAATAGATAGTTTTGCGATTCTTTAACACTCTTAGAAAATCCAATAAATTATGCTAAAATCTCTTTTAAAATCAAGATACGCTACGCTTTTTAGCTTTATAGGCTACTATATTGTCGCATCGTTCTTAGTCAGACTTATACTTACTCTTCTCTCTTTTAGTGCTATTTCAAATAGTTTAGGACAAGTTTTAGCGGCTTTTTTTATCGGATTGAGTTTTGATATCTCCGTTGCCTTTTGTTTTTCTATTGTTTATAGCCTTTACCTACTTTTTTTCCCTTCTAAATTTGTTGGGAGTTTCATTGACAAAGTACTGAGTTATATAATTATTTCACTGATGTTTTTCATCACCTTATTCTCATTTGCCGCTGAATTTCCTTTTGGGATGAGTTTAAGACCCGTTTCAACTTCATCGCTGTTGATTATCTTATCTATACTTATGAAGTCATCGAAAACATCAACCAATCATATCCTATTCCGCTTATTGTAGCGAGTTTATTGGCAGTTATCTTCTTGTTATACTTTATCTTTTATAAAACAAAAACCTTCCACCACACCTTTACCAACCAAATGCGCTTCAAGAAAAGAGCTGCGCTTACGCTAATTGTTATGGTTGTCGGATTGGGCTCTGTTACGCTTCTCAAAAATGATTATTCTGAGTTTAGCAATAATGTATATACCAACGAATTGTCCAAAAACGGTGTTTTCTCTTTCTTCTATGCCTTTAAATCTAACGAGTTAGACTATAATAAATTCTATCCAACTCTATCAGATGAAGATGCCTATGCCATTATCAGAAAAGAATTGGCTTCTAACGGGGAGAACTATACCAACACAAACTTTGACAATATTACCCGCCAAATTGCAGGTGATAATTCAGATGCGCCAAATATTGTTTTGATTTGTATTGAGAGCTTGAGCGCTGACTTCTTAGCACGTTTTGGGAATACCGAAAACCTTATGCCTTACTTTGAAGAATTGGCAGAAGAAAGTATTTATTTTACCAATGTTTTTGCTACTGGAACACGTACAGTCAGAGGTATGGAAGCCTTGGTGCTATCTGTTCCGCCGACTCCAGGAAATAGTATTGTCAGAAGACCTAAAAACGATAATTTATTCTCAATTGCCACTGTGCTAAAAAGAAAAAACTACGATATGAGTTTTATTTATGGTGGTGACGGTTATTTTGATAATATGAACGCCTTTTTTGGTGGACAAGGATTTACGATCGTAGATAGAAACAGAGGAAATCCACTTCCAGATAATATCCGCACCGAAAGAATAAATATTGATGACAGTGCAGTTACCTTTGAAAATGCTTGGGGTATTTGCGATGAAGATATTTATACCCAAGCCCTGAAAAGAGCTAAAGAACAAAACGCAATTGGAAAACCTTTTTTCCAGTTTATAATGACTACTTCTAATCACAAACCATACACCTTCCCGGAAGGAAAAATTGACATGCCTCAAGGAAGTCGTGAATCAGCTGTGAAATATACAGATTATGCTTTGGGTAACTTTATCAAACAAGCCAAAAACGAAGATTGGTACGAAAACACCATTTTCTTAATCATTGCTGACCATTGTGCGAGTAGTGCAGGAAGATGGGAAATCAACACGGAGAAACACCACATTCCAGCGATTATCTATAACATGAAGAATCATCCAACTGGCGAAGTTGACAAATTAGTCTCTCAAATTGACATTACTCCTACGCTGTTTTCTTTGTTAGGATGGGAATACCAATCAGCATTATACGGAAAAGATATCTTCTCTATGAAACCTGAGAATGAGCGCGCGCTAATTGGGAATTACAGAACCCTAGGAATACTCCAAAACGGATTCTTCACACAAATAAATGACAGAAAAGAAACTAAGCAGTTTATATATAATCCTGAAAACAAAACCATTCAAGAAGAAGTACCTACAGTTTCTCAAAAACTTAAAGACCTTACGATTTCGTATTACCAAACAGCGAGTGAGCGTTTTAAGAATGGCAAAATGAAAGAAAACAAGAACTAAAACGAAGCTATAACTCCGTCATAGTGGAATTGTTTTAGAAAAGAGGCTTCAAAAAACACTAAATATTTATATATTTGTACTCCTCAAAAACAATATGGAAGAACAATTTATCGTATCGGCTCGTAAGTATAGACCTCAAACCTTCAAGGATGTTGTAGGTCAACAGGCGATTACAGCTACATTGCTCAATGCTATTGAGACCAATCACTTGGCTCAAGCCTTGTTGTTTACTGGTCCTAGAGGTGTCGGAAAGACTACTTGTGCCAGAATTTTGGCCCGTAAAATTAACCAACCCGACTATGACGACCCGAATGAGGATTTCTCTTTTAATATTTTTGAATTAGACGCCGCTTCTAACAACTCTGTTGACGATATCAGAAGTCTGATTGACCAAGTGCGCATTCCACCACAAACAGGAAGGTATAAAGTCTATATCATCGATGAGGTGCATATGTTGTCGTCTGCTGCCTTTAACGCATTTCTGAAAACCTTAGAAGAGCCACCAAAACACGCTATTTTCATCTTAGCTACTACTGAGAAACACAAAATCATTCCAACGATTTTATCGCGTTGTCAGATTTTTGATTTCAAACGTATCAGCGTTCTAGATGCCAAAAACCACTTAGCAGAAGTGGCAACAAGCCAAGGAATTACTTTTGAGGATGACGCCTTGCATATCATTGCCCAAAAAGCAGACGGAGCTATGAGAGATGCACTTTCTATCTTTGATAGAGTGGTGAGTTTCTCTGGAAAGAATTTAACTCGAGAGGCAGTAACAGAAAACCTAAACGTACTTGATTACGAATACTATATCAACGCGACTGAACTTATCTTAGGACACAAAATCCCAGATTTACTGTTGTTATTTGACAAAATTCTAGCCAAAGGATTTGACGCACATCATTTTGTACAAGGCTTAGCCTCACATTTCAGAGATTTATTGGTCTGTAAAACACCAGAAACCCTAAAGTTGCTTGAGGTAGGAGAAGCTGCAAAAATTCAATACCAACACCAATCAGGTCAAGCCTCACAAGACTTCTTACTACAAGGAATTAGCATTGCTAATGATACGGATCTGAAGTATAAATCAAGCCAAAATCAACGTTTGTTAGTTGAGCTATGCTTAATGCAATTAGCATCTATTGGTTTTGAGGGTGAAAAAAAAAAGCTAACTTCATAATTCCAGCTAGTTATTTCCAAGGAAATATAGCCTCTACAGCTAGTGCAACTTCTACTCAGAAAATCACAAAAGAAATTGTTGCAAAGCCTGAGATTAGCAATATTCAAAAAATAAACCTTGATGGTGCTATCAACGCTTTATCAATCTCTGGCTTACACAAACTAAAAGAGATTCAAGAAAGAAACTCCGAACTCAAAGCACAAAGACAAAATACATTCCTAGAAGAGCCTTTCTCACACGAAGACTTGATCCTCCAATGGAATAAATTCAAAGATCGCTTAGAGGCCAAAGGACTAATGATCGTTTCTTCTATCATGGGAATGAGCCCTGTGATACTTGAGGGTACAACTATAAAATACGAAGTACCCAATGAGAGCTCAAAAATCAGTTTTGAAGGCGAAATCCCTAGTCTTTTAGGGCACCTCAAAGGACATCTCAGGAATCATAACATCGAGATTGAAATTATTGTAAATGAGACAATAGAGGTCAAAAAACCAAAAGACAAAAGAGAGACATATATGTATATGGCAGAAAAGAATCCTGCCGTAGAATTGCTTCGGAAAACCTTTGACCTGAATATTTAGAAGAAAATTATAGATTTAATTCAAAATATACCTATATTTGCGCACCGAAAAAATCGGGAAAACAAGTTCATAGCACAACGGCCCACGTGGAGAAATTGGTAGACTTGCCACCTTGAGGGGGTGGTGTTCGTAAGGACGTGCTGGTTCGAATCCAGTCGTGGGCACAACTAAATATAACGGGAAACGGCTTTGCGAGGTTGCGGGCAAAAAAAGTAAAAACTTTCAGTTATCACTGAATTTCAAAAATATGCAAAAACTTGAAATTAAGCCTTTAACCCGCAATCTTGTAAAACCGATGTTGCACGATGTATTTTTATTCAAACACAATAGGCTTTTCTGTTTTTGGGATTTTTACGATAATAAATGGTCGTGATGGCATTGTTGCCCCTCCATCATTACCTGCATATTTTATATTAACAATGACTTCATTTTCATATTCAATTATAGAGTTAAAACCAATTGAATAACCATAAGTAGGTTTTGTATAATCCACACAGACAATAACCGTATCGTTATTAAAATCGATGTTTCCTATTTCGGGATAAAAACTTAAGGCAGAATTATTGTTTAGAAAATTTCCCCAATCATTTTCGTTATTAAAATAATCATTATATTGGTCTTCATCAGGTATAGAAAAAATCATAATCCCTAAAAGGTCACTTAATGCAATTAAAACAGGCGTTATTGTTTGTGGAGTAAAACTTTGTTCTCCGTTATCATCATTATTGCAACTTACCAACACTATCGATAAAATTGTCATTAAAAAAATCTTTTTCATAGTTTTTAAGTTTTATTGTTTTATTCAAACACAATAGGCTTTCCTGTTTTTGGAATTTTTACTGCAATAAAAGGGCGAGAAGGTGTGTGTGCTCCTCCTCCATAAAGAATTTCAACATCAACGACTATGTTGTTTTCATATTCGGTTATAGAGTTAATGTTTATTATAAAACCTGAATCAGGTCTTCCTTCATCCAAACAAACAATCGGGATGTGTTCATTAAAATCTACAATTGCTTCTGGATAATTTGTTGATTGCCACCAATAATCTGCTTTAAACTGTTCCCATTCATTTTCGTTTGTAAAATAAATATAAGCCGGATTTGGAAAATTAAAAGACATACCAGATACTGATTGTGCAATTAAAACAGGCGTTATTACTTGTGGAGTAAAACTTTGTTCTCCGTTATCATCAATATTACAATTTACCAACACCATTGATAAGATTGCCATTAAAAAAATCTTTTTCATAGTTTTTAAATTTTATTGTTTCACTACAGTTTTTGTGTCAGCAACTTGCCCGTTTACAATTAGAGCAATGTTGTATAGACCTTGCGGATAACTACTAATGTCAACAGTAATTTCATTTTGGGTTATATCCAGAATATAATTATTGGAAATGTTAGAACCATAAAATCCTGTTAATGCTAAATAAGCAGAATCTCCTTCGTTGATTTTATAAGTTGTTGTTACCTGATTAGAAGAAGGATTGGGATAAACGGTTTCTATCCTGTTAGGATTGAGTTTTACCTCTATTTCGGTATAGTCTTTGTAACCATCGGCAAGAGCAATAATCTCCAATTTATACTTTTTAGCCACTGCTACCGAAACTTCAAAATTTGCTCCTTCGTATATTAAGTTTCCGTCATTGTCGTACCAGTTATAAACAGCAGGTTCGTTGATTGGTTCAGCAATTAAGACGATTGTTTCGTTTTTGTCAATATATTTATCATCTCCTGCATCTGCATAAAACAAACTTCTTGGGTCTTTTCGGATTTCGTAGGTTTCTCCTCCAAATATGTTGTTTGTTGAAGCATGTCTTTGTACCACATGGTATTTGTAGATTTCTTTATCTGTTATTTCTTTGGTAAGGAAGTTAAACTGTAAGAATAATGTACCTGTTTCATTTTCATCAAAAATCAAGTTGTTCAAAGAAGCGTTATCTCCTGTAGCCATTAAAATATTTTTATCTCTTGAGATAACGTTATTACCTTGTTTACCTCCTTTTTCCCAAGCATTTATCAATATATCATCTAAATGAACGGTTACTTCTGCTTCTTCAAAAATAAGTTTTCCCATTTCCTTATTGTCGGCTTCAAAATTAAGGTTAAAAGTCCTTATTTCATTAAAAGGATTTCCTACCGCTATGACACCTCCCAATTTGCCTTCAGAATCAGGCACAGCATATACTATGGTTACATTTTTCCAAGCAATATTGTTGCTTTTTGATACGTTTGAAACCAAATCGTTTGTTTCAGAAATTATAGGGTCGTCTGTTGCTACTATTCTAGCAAGCAAACAGAAGTGCCATTGGTCTGAACCTGCAAAGCTGTAATCATCAGGATTAGGAACAAGAAAAGGCATTTTAACAATTTTTGTTTGTCCAGGTTGTATAACAGGAATGTTAACTGTACCTACTTCGTTTCCTTTTAAAGCATTGTTGGCAAAAGTAGAAGTTCCATTCCATGAATCAGGCCAGTTAAGTGATGTTCCTGCTTTTGCCCAATAGAATTTTAAATGTTCATTGCCACTTGAAGCAATCAAACTTTTGTTGGTAATTCTTATATAGGCATAATTAGGTACGGTCGGACTGTATTCGGGATTTTGATGCGTTAGCCCATTATCATCTTGGTTGCGTATCCAAATATCGGGACTTGCCCAAAAATATTGTGTAACTGTATTAGGTTCTATTCCTAAATCTTCCTGTGAATCCTTTACCATTAAATCCAATGTAGCCATACTTTGGGCTAATTGCACGGCTGCATAAGCATCGACCAGACCATAGCCCATTTCTTCGTGCCACGTGCCGTTGGGCCTGCCTGTGGTCTGGGCATAATCGTAACCTCCTGTTTTTTGAGCCGTTTGTTCGATGATGTTATTGACCTGTACGGCTGTAAGCTGTGGGTTTACCGACAATACTAAAGCCGCGATACCTGCTACGTGGGGTGTAGCGGCAGAAGTGCCGTTAAACGCAGACCAGTAATTCGGTTGGGAGGCATAAGCAGGATGTGCTTCCATAGATGCATCAGGATTAGAACCTACATCGCCTTGAGCATCTGTCGTGGGTATTCTTACTCCCGGAGCAACCACATCTAACCGTGAGCCGTAACGGCTTCTCCATAAATTAATTAAATAGTTTGAACCTCCGGAACCCCATTCGCAGGTACCGGGAACTAATCTTTCTCCGCAAGGCGATATTGCCCCAACAACCAATACGTTAGGGACAAGTTCAGAACCGGCAGGATAAACTATATCAGTAGTAGGAGTTTGTGAATTACCCGAACAGAAAACCACGACACAACCTAAACCTCCTCTGCCTGAAGTTAAAGCACTGTTTATGGCGTTCGTGATAAGTGACGATTCGAGACCATTAGCATCCCACGAACAGCTGATGACATCTATCTGGTTATCTCTTGCCCAAGTAAAACCTGCAGCTATTTCTGCAGAAGTCCTGTTGTCTGAATCGTGGCTTATGGAAACCAATTTTGCCTGTGGAGCCACACCACTGATACCGATATTGTTTTGTACGGCTCCCGCTATCCCGGCACAATGCGTACCGTGGTGCTGACCAGCTCTGAGTTCAGCATTACCTTCTGTATTAATATCATATCCGTTTCCTGATACATTCCCTGCCAAATCGGGGTGATTGGTGTCAAACCCTTCGTCATAAATGGCTATCTTGATTGTACCGGGGACAGGAACATTATTCTGTATAAATGCCCACGCCTGTTCGGCTTTGATGTCAATGCCGGGAGTACTGTTGTGCTGTCCCGTATTTTTCAATCCCCACTGGTCGGCATAAAACATATCGTCAGGCGAACTGACAACTGAATTTGCCGATTGAGCATTGTTTTGTATGGGTTCGGTACTGCCTGCATTTCCTCCGTGATAGACAAATTCAGGCTCTGCTGCCTCAAAAAAGCCCGATTCGTAAAACAGATTGGCATATTCCAAAACACTTAACGGATTTTGTTTGGTACAGCTTATTGCATACCACAAAGGCATATAGGGGTTTTTGCCGATAACTTCCAGATTATGGCTTTGTGCCAGAGTGTAAAGTATGCTTTCGTCAGCAGCGGTATGCAGCTTTACATAAAAATAGTTGGTAAGCCCTACAAGATTACCATTAGTTGCTCTTATACAAGGCGAAACCTTAATGACATCGGGGTTTTGATGTAAGGTATTTATAAAGTTCTGATAATTCAGCGTATCGTTTTTAATGGCAGCTGTAAGCTGTAGCTCCGAATAATAATTTTGCAAACTAACCCTTGATATAGCAAGGGAATCGACAGGGGTAACGGAAGTCCGCACATTACTTTTATAGAAATCCGTTTTATGGACATAGCTTGAAGCAAAGCTTTGCAGGAAGTTTTGGTTGGTAACGGCATTGACTGCAACAAACTCCCTGTCTATATCAATATACTTTTTTTGGTTGTAGTAATAATAATATGCTGTTTGTGCCGACAGGGATTGAAAGGCAAAGAACAAAAAGACCAAGAGGGGATTTTTTAGTTTCATAAGGGTTAGTTTTGTGGTTAGTAAAAAGAATATTTATCGGTTAATAAGTAATTTTTTGACTGTTTTTAGTTGATTGTCGGTAATTATCTGTACAAGGTAAATACCGTTTACAAAGTTTGCTGTATTGATTGTTACCTGTTTATCTGCTGTTTGTAAATCGTAAATTAATTTGCCTGTGATGTCAAAAACTTTTATAGTTGAATTTTTGGGGATATTGTCAATAGTTATAATATTATTAGCAGGGTTGGGATATAGCAGGATATTACTGTGTGTGTGTGTGTTAATACTCATAGTGCTGTCATACTTCAATACAGTAGCCCCATAGTTGTTCGTAAAATCCTTAAAAGCTACATAGAGCACTCCATTGTTACTAATATCCAATGATATATTACTCCCATTACCATTAAAAGAACCTACACTCTGCCAATTGTTGTTCTCAAACTTAACAACCGAAATTTCATAATTTTCAACTTT
>CAZRCB010000008.1:0-33912 GCA_964598455.1 uncultured Flavobacterium sp. | reverse complement strand
TTGAGTTTTTAATTTAGATTCCTGTACGTTAGTTATTGTGCAAGTTATTGACTTCCATATAAATATACCCTTTTTTTCTTCATTAAATGTAGCCAATTGCTTTACTAATTTAGGATAACCATAAAGTATCTCTGGGCTTATGAGAACTTTAAAGAAAATGATAAATAACAAAATACTTTGTATAAAAGAGGTGGTGTTTCCTAAAAAATGTATTCCGTTATATATTTCATAAACTAGAACAATTAAAAGCCTGAGGAAAATTAGTGATATTATTATAAAAAGAAAATTCAACCACTTTTTTATCGAAGCAAAATACTTGTCAATGATCACTTTATTTTTATTGGTATAAAATTTCCTGTAATAAACAACAGCCATTTTTATAAAATATACCGGAATAAAAATTATTACTGAAAACTTCACTAATGTCACGATGTCTTGCCGATGGATAGTGTCTTTGTTGTACGGAAGCTCAAAATATAGTAACAGTAAGATGGGGAAAATAAAATGCAATATGTATTTCACTCTAAAAACCTTAATCTCCTGTAATAATGTTTTGAAGTATAATTATAAACAAGGAATCGCTATTAGAGCAATAGATAATGGCTGATATGTTTTTTCTTAAAAACGAAAATTGTATAAATGAATCAGAGACACTTATAATAGACCTTGTAGATGCAATAATAAATACAATAGCAAGATAAATATTCACAATTTTGTTTGACTTGTATGAGAAAATCAATAATGAAATAACCAAAAGGCCAAGTATACCTACTACTATCGAGAATATAAATTGAATTTGTTCGAGCATTTAATCTTGCTTTAGGTTATCACTTATTTTATATAAAAACACAAATAGAGTATTTGCTACTACTAATGTGTTATAAACATCTAATTTTCTTCTTTTCTCTACTTACTGAATTACTAAAAAACCTTACTCTCTGTCTTAAGAAAAAAGCAAAAATCACCTCTAAATTTATTTAAGATGAAAATCAATCTCCTTTTTGTGCTCTTAGCCTCTTCCTTATATGGTCAAAAAGTACATCTAAACCAGCTCCTTGGATAAATAATGGAGGTGGCGGAACAGCTAATCCGAATCCTGGAATTATTTGGTATTGCGTACGTTAAAAAAAGGCTTAACTATTTAAAAGTGTTAGGTGAAATAAGATACAAAATCTAATTTATAGATATTTCTATATTTCACCCAACCCTTACTCTACTATTCCTGTTGCTGTATCAGTCTTACTTTAGGTACTTTAAACTCCTGGATCAACCAACTTTTAGTTTTTCCTACATCTATTTTGTACTTACTAAGTCACAAAAGCCACAAACAAGATTAACAACTTAAGTACAAAACTTAGAGAGAATCTGCTTTTCTCCTAATCCTCCACACATAGCATCTTATCTGAAATTGATCGTCTGTAGGCAATTCCCCATTGGGCAATTTCGTCAATAAGTGGTGCTAGCGTCTTGCCGTAATCAGTAAGGGAATATTCTACGGTGATGGGTTTAGTATTCATTACGGTTCGGCTTACGAGTTGATTCTGCTCTAAATCCTGAAGTTCTTTAGACAACATTTTCGTGCCAATACCCTCTACTTCGCGCAATAAATCCATAAACCTGAGTGTATTCCCTTCGATGAGAGTGCCTAGTATATGGAATTTCCATTTTCCAGACAAAACACTCATCGTATCGCTAATTCCTTGCATACGTACTTGGCATGTAGGCGTATCGTTGATGATTGCTTTCTTTTTCATACAATAGTTGTTTTATAAAATTCTTTATATAGACTCCTTCTTTTCACAAGGTGGTTTCCTCTAGGATACTACTTCCCTAAAGGAAATGTATGCCAAATATACAGCTAATTAGACTTATATTTGTATTCTTAATTAAGAACAAAAACAATGATATGTCATTTAAAAAGACTTTTTTTACAATAATAATTACTTTGTTTAGCCTAAGCGCTAGTCAAGGACAATCAAAAACAAAAGATATGAACAACCAGACACCAAACAATCCGCTTATTTGCGACATAGAGACAGGGGTGTGCGAAACTACTACTGCTCAAACGGCTGATGCTACAACCAAAGCCAGCTCTATACCTTCAAAAAATATCCGCTTAGTCTATTTTACTGACCCGATATGTTCTTCTTGTTGGGGAATCGAACCGCAATTGAGAAAATTAAAACTAGAATACGGCAAGCACATCGATATCGAATACAGAATGGGAGGTTTGCTGCCCAATTGGAGTTATAACAGTGGCGGCATAAGCAAACCATCTGACGTAGCAACGCATTGGGATGAAGTGAGTCTGCATTATGATATGCCTATCGATGGCGATGTTTGGCTAGAAGACCCTTTAGATTCATCTTATCCTTCATCTATTGCTTTTAAGGCAGCACAACTACAAGACCAAGACAAAGCTGTGTTGTTTATGAGGGAGATGAGAGAGATGATGTTCCTCAAGAAAAAAAATCTTGCAAAGTGGGAACATATTGCCACAGCAGCCAAGGCGGTAGGTCTTGATGTAGCCCAACTAAAAGCTGATTTTGAAGGAAAGGCAAAAACATTGTTTGAAGAAGACTTAAAAATTGCCAGAGAATATGGCGTTAGAGGTTTTCCCACTATTTTTGTCGTAGATAATGCGGGCAATAAAGAAACTGTTTACGGTGCAAGACCTTATGCGTTTTACGAAATGGCAATTTTAAAAATGGACCCTTCTATCGAAAAAAGCGAATACAGTAAAAACTGGGAATCACTTTTTTTAACATACAACACATTGACCGCGAAAGAATTTTCAGTACTTTCGGGAATGCCAAGGCTAGAGAGTGAAGAAGTACTAAACAAACTCTCTGACAGCGGGAAATTAGACAAACTCAACACTAAGAATGGTTCTATCTGGATACATAAGAAATAATTAAACAAACAATATAAAGACAAAAAGATGAAAAAAATCACCAGCTACCTATGCAGTCCGGGCAATTATGACAAAAAATTAAACCTCACTTTCCTCCTATTTCGCCTTGCTGCAGGAGGACTCATGTTGACACACGGCATAAGTAAATTTAGTATGTTATTCGGTAGTGAGCCCATACAGTTTCCCGACCCCTTAGGCGTTGGAGTGATCACTTCTTTAGCACTTACAGTTTTTGCAGAAGTCTTGTGTGCGCTACTTATAATGATCGGTCTGGCTACCCGCTTTGCATCCGCTTCATTACTGATAACCATGTTGGTTGCCGCATTTATCTTTCATGCCGATGATCCATTTGGAAGACAAGAGTTACCTTTGCTCTACGCAACAATGTATTTTGTAATCGCTATGACAGGCGCAGGCAAATTCTCAATTGACAACTGGATATATTCAAGAAAATAATAGGCTGTAGATTGCGTATAGAATTAAAAATAAATAAACTAAAACTTCATACCTATGTCAAACATCAAACTAATCATTGAAGAAAGAGCAGCCAACATCGGTAAGTTTATGGTAGGACGTTTGTTGCCGTTCAGACAAAAAAGAATGGTCGGTCCGTTTATTTATATAGATCATATGGGGCCAGTCAAGCTGAATGAAAGAGAGAACTTTGACGTGATGCCACATCCCCATATCGGTCTTTCGACCCTTACCTTTTTGTTTGAGGGTTGTATTATGCACCGCGATAGCTTGGGCAATGAAGTAGAGATAAAACCCGGCGCAGTCAATTGGATGACAGCAGGAAAAGGAATCGTCCATTCAGAGCGAACACCTGATTATCTGAGAGATTCACCCTTGTTTATGCACGGCTTGCAAATTTGGGTCGCTTTGCCAAAAGAATTCGAAGAAATGGAACCCTCTTTTTCGCATATCGAAGCCGATCAAATTCCAACTTGGACACAAGGAGACCTGCAGTTTACTCTTATAGCGGGCGAAGCTTTTGGCAAAAAATCACCTGTCCCGGTTTTCAGTAAGCTTTATATGCTTGAGCTAAAAAGCAAATCTAAACAGATTGTGAATATTGGTCACGAACTTTTTGGCGAATCCGGATTGTATATTCTAGAAGGAGCTATTGAGAGCGACGGCAATATATATGAGCCTAAACAATTATTGGTAGCAAAAGACTCTAGGCTTTGTGAGTTTACAATTCACGAAAACAGCAGTATTTATATCTTCGGTGGCGAAGCTTTTGCAGAGGAGCGATTTATCGACTGGAACTTTGTCTCCTCAAGCAAACAACGCATCGAAGAAGCCAAACAAAAATGGATGGCAAGATCCTTCCCTAGCATCAAAGGCGACGAAACAGATTATATTCCGTATCCAACACTTAAAAAAAGCTAATACTCGCATAATCTTAGGAGGCTTTCTGAAGTTGAAGCACTTTCAGAAAAATACCTGCATTCCTATTGACATAAACAGGACGCTTAACATTCGGGTAAGAAAACAAACTTATCCGAATTTTTTGTTTTATATAGAAAGTAAGCTGTTTTAATTACTAAGTATCACACACCCAAGAAATCATAATACAGCACAAGAATTACCTCCCAAAATACTTCAGCATTTATAGAAGCACACACTAATTTTTCTAATTCGAAAATTAAAAAACAGACACCTCATAACCGGTAACTGACTAATTATGATTAACTTTAAGCCTATTTAGGATTGCAAAAAGGAAATATCACAAAAAATATTTTCTTTAATAATAACTTAAAATCAGTCTAAGATGAAAAAGAAATTTTTTAATGCGAAGGTCTATCGCAACGATACAGCTACTGAGATTATAGTAGAAAATGGCAAGATTGTTCAAATCGGAAATCAGTTGCCCAAATGTGAAGAAGAAATTGACTTAGGCGGAAAGCTTGTTTTGCCTCCGTATGTAGATCCACACCTACATTTAGACTATGTCTATACTTTGTCTGAATTGGGTCAGGCAGGCGCAGGTTCAGGAACGCTGTTTGAAGCCATTGAACTTTGGCCTAAATTCAAAGAAACCTTGACCATAGAAAGTGTAAAAAGACTGGCTATGAAAGGTATTAGAGATGAGGTTTCTCAAGGTGTACAGCACATCCGCACACATATTGACGTCACAGACCCAAAATTTACGGCGCTCAAAGCCATGCTGGAAATGAAGCAAGAGCTGAAACATATCGTAGATATTCAAATCGTAGCCTTTCCTCAACAAGGGATGTATATGTATAAAGGCGGCTTAGAATTAGTTGAAGAAGCGCTTAAGATGGGCGCTGATGCTGTAGGTGGAATTCCGCACTACGAGCCCGCTAGAGAGTTTGGAGAAAAATCAGTACACGACATTGTTCGTCTCGGACTGAAATACGACAAGCTGATCGATGTACATTGTGACGAAACCGATGATACTCATTCGCGTTTTGTAGAGCTGCTAAACGCCTTAGTCTTAATGGAAGACTACGGAAGTAAAACCACAGCTAGCCACACCTGTTCTTTCGGCTCAGCAGATAACTCTTACGCCTTTAGAATGATGGATTTATTCCAGAAGAGCAAAATGAATTTTGTCTCCTGCCCTACTGAAAACGCTTACCTACAAGGAAGACAAGACACCTATCCCAAACGAAGAGGACTCACTAGAGTAAAAGAATTTCTAGACGCCGGAATCAACGTCGCATTTGCTCAAGATTCGATCAACGATCCGTGGTATCCTATGGGAAATGGAAACCTAATGAATATCTTAGACAACGGAATTCATTTGGCGCAAATCATGTCGCCAAACGAAATCAAGACTAACTTTGATTTAATTACCTATAACGCCGCACGTTGTCTAAACATTCAAGATAGTTATGGATTAGAAGTAGGCAAAGCAGCTAATTTTATCGTACTCAACGAATCTAGCGTATATGAAGCTATACGCAAAAGAGTAGCCGTTCTGGCATCTGTGCGCAACGGAGAATTCATCTTCCGAAGAAAAGAAATGGCTTATGATATTCCATTAAATTTATAACTAGAACCCAAGAGTTTTACTCCAACAAAAAAGACTGATATCGTTGTGATAACAGTCTTTTTTATTGGCATATAAATAGTTTTATATCGCTTGTCCTAAAGACTTCTTTGCAAAAATTGAAATGATTAATCCGGGAATTGCCAAGGCAATGGCAAAATAAACCAAGCTCATCGGAGAATATATACCGAGTAAAATGCCCGCTACGGAAGTCGCAATCATTATTGACAAGTTAAAAACAGAAGACTGTACTGAAGTCGCAACATCTTTGGCAGAGGTCACTTGTCTGCTCACCGCTGCTTGCAGTAAGGTAACTAAGGGACCGAATGAAAGTCCCCACAAGAAAAACGCTACATGTCCGATTCCAGTTGTCTCACCGAATAGTAGAAATACAAGCATTGAAAAAATTAACAAGACAAACATAGCGATAGTTAGTAGTCTCAGGTGCTTATCTGTGTATTTTATGGCCAACAATACCGAGATTAAAGAACCAATTCCAAACAGTAATAAAGCGCTTTCTATACCGCCTGCCAGCTGAATTTCGTCAACCAAACTAGTGATATATACATAAACGCTATAATGCGCAATAACCCCAAGTAGCGTGAGCAACAATACAATTAGAACTTCAGGTATTTTTAGAAGCGCAAATGGCGATGAACTTTTGGACAGTTTTTCTCCGGGAGTTGAAGGCAAAGCAAAAAAACTGATAAGTGCGATAATAAGTATCACCACCCCAAGCCCAATGAATTCCGTTCGCCATCCATAATTATTTCCGATAGAAGTCATCACTGGCATCCCAATACTAATACCCAAGGTATTCCCCGCCATAATCACGGCAATAGCTTTTCCGTGGTGGTCCTCACCTACCAATCGCATACCATAAGCAGCAATCATAGGCCACATCACCCCAGCACAGATTCCACCAATAATTCTAAGGATTATTACAAGCGTATAGTCATACAAAAGCCCTGCGAAAATATTAGAAACTGCAAAGCCACCTAGCAGAATCAACAATAAGTACTTGCGGTTAAAACGCATAGTCACAGCCACTAGTGGAATGGCAAAAATAGCTGAAGCAATGGCGTAATAACCCACCAAATTGCCTGTTTGGCCTTCGGTAATATGTAAGTCCGTCATCATCTGAGGAAGCACACCCGAAGGCATCAATTCTGACAGAATTCCGACAAAGGTCACCGATGACATCAATAACATAATCATCCACGGAAAAATACCTTTGGATTTTTGGGTAAATTTTTGGTCGTTCATAGCTTTTGTATTTAGAGCAGTAAAAATTAAAAAATTGAATGTAAAAATACTTGTGAAGAGAGGAGTAAATCTTCCTCCAAACCCTTACAACAACATATTTATTTTTTGGATAAGTTAAAAAACCGCCTTAGAATTTCATTCACTAAATATAGCATAATATAACAATAAAACCTCTCTTTTGTAAAAAACATCAACAAGAATAAGTAGATTTGTCATCGAGTAAAAGTAGTTAAATACAACAACTTTAAAATCAAGTAAAATGCAGTTTATTAAAGCTATTATGTGTGGTATCGGGCAAGTGATGTTTCAGAACAACCCTTATTCGGGTATTTTATTTCTTATAGGTATATTTTATAACTCTTGGCTCTTGGGCTTGGCTGCTCTTTTGGGTACAATCATAAGTACAGTTGCCGCACTGCTGTTGAAATATCCAAACAAAGACATTCAGGACGGACTCTACGGTTTTAACGGAGCCTTAACAGGTATTGCTGCGTGGTATTTTTTTGAGCCTTCTGCCAATAGCCTACTAGCCCTAGTGTTAGGTGCTTTGTTATCTACTTTAGTGATGCATTATCTAAAGAAAATAATTTCGCCTTTTACCGCTCCGTTTGTATTGGTAACTTGGCTACTGATTTATACTTTGGTCTTTGTATTCCAGCTCCCACTAAATTCGTCCTCATCTCCTAGCCTTTTTACTGTTAACTTATTTGTTGCCACTAGCCATAGTTTTGGTCAAGTTATGTTTCAAGAAAATATCATCACCGGACTGTTTTTCCTTTTGGCTATAACTATTAACAATCGACTAATGGCAGTGTATGCGCTCTATGCTGCAGTATTGGCTTCTTTGACGGCTTGGCTGTTGGCAATGCCTTATACCGAAATTAATGCGGGTCTTATGGGGTATAACGCCATTCTTTGTGCTATTGCACTTGTAGACAAAAACAGAACAGATATGTTGTGGATAACCGCTGCGATTATTCTTTCAACTTTATTGAATATCGCATTGGCAACAACCGGAATTATTACGCTAACCGCTCCTTTTGTTCTATCAACTTGGATAGTACTAAGCATTAAAAATCATATTCCATCAAAATTATAAAACCTCTATTCGCTTTGTTTTATGAGTATTACCTTGGTTGGTTTAAACTTCTGCTCTAACCATTCTTTTGCTTTTTGTATGTCAATCTTTGCATTCTTGTCTTGAGTGCGATAAATCACTACTGTTAAGGCCCTAGCACTATCTGTTTGCTGATTGACTAGGTGTTTCCCTATTGAAATCTCTTTCAGCTCAGGAAATAAGATACCGATTTCTTTCAGTAACTCAGAGTCATCTATCTTATACTGACTGAGTTCTTGTTTTAGATTATTGATCATGATATCTTTTTCAGTCAATGTTTTATTCTGATTTCCAATTTCATTTAAGATTTCGCTCTTAATGTCCTTAACATCCTGTCTAATTTCTAATTTTGTGTTGTATAAATCATATTGACTGAGTTTGTCTTGTAGTTCTGAAATCTCCTCTTCACTGAATTTTTTAGTCAGAAAAGCCAGTTCTATCTTTTTAGGACTAACGTTGTATTTGGTGTTTTTGTAAATCAACATATATCCGTTATTGACAAACTCAGTAGTGATAAACTGTTCGACTTTTTGACTGAATTTTTTGGTGTTAAAAAGATTATATGCCAGATAAAAACTCGGGATAATCATCACGAATATCAAAGTGGTGATACCGTATTTTATCTTCTTCTCCATGGCTGTATCCATCTTAGATACAGGCTTGTATTTTAGATATTTAATTATGAAGAAAGTCGAGATGCATATAAAGAAACAGTTGATAGTATATAAATAAAACGCCCCGAAAAAATACGAAAGATTCCCGATAGCCAAGCTATATCCCGCTGTACAAAGCGGAGGCATCAAAGCAGTAGCAATAGCCACTCCGGGAATAGGATTTCCTTTTTCTACTCTAGTGATGGCAATAACACCTACTAATCCACCAAAAAAAGCAATCAATACGTCATATATGTTGGGTGAGGTCCTTGATAAAATCTCTGATTGAGCTTCTTTAAAAGGGCTTAGCAAAAAGTAAAACCAAGCTACTGACAAACTTACGATCGTAGCAATCAATAGGTTTTTGGCTGATTTTTTAAGCAATTCGAAATCATAAATAGCTAGAGCAAATCCAGCGCCGACAATCGGACCCATAAGCGGCGAGATAAGCATCGCTCCGATAACTACCGCAGTTGAGTTTACGTTGAGCCCGATAGATGCAATTACGATTGCACAGGCTAAAATCCATAGATTTGCGCCTTTAAAAGAGATGTTTGATTTGACATTATCTAAGACTTTCTCTTGCTTGTCTTCACCATTACTAAGATTGATAAAATCAAAAAACCTATTGCCTTTAAAAAAACTATTCTTATGCTCTAACATTTCTGCTGAAGTTAATGATTTATACTAATTAGATACTCTGTGTAATTTATTACAAAAATATCAATATTTATTACTTTGTCGAATTATAATATCATAATCCAACCAAATAAACTCATTCTTGTCAATGGACTAAATTTATATGTCCCTAATTCAGGAACTATGCCCCAAAACTGAATAGTATTTTATAACTTTGCTTCTCCTAAAAACTCAACTAAATAATGTCCAGCATCATCCAATTACTTCCCGATCACGTAGCTAATCAAATAGCCGCGGGAGAAGTAGTTCAAAGACCCGCTTCAGTAGTAAAAGAACTCCTAGAAAACGCCATTGACGCAAAGGCGACTGACATAAAGTTGCTTGTCAAAGACGGAGGTAAAACTTTAGTGCAAGTAATCGATAACGGCACAGGACTTGGAGAAACCGATGCAAGACTTTGTTTTGAGCGTCACGCAACTTCTAAAATAAGAGTCGCCGAAGATTTGTTTGATTTGCATACCAAGGGATTTAGAGGTGAAGCACTGGCATCAATTGCTGCAATAGCCCACGTAGAGCTCAAAACCAGACAAGAACAAGAAGAAATCGGAATACAGCTAGTCATTGAAGGTAGCAAAGTCATTTCACAAGAAGCTGTCGTTACGCCAAAAGGAACCTCTTTTTCTGTCAAGAATTTATTTTTTAATATCCCAGCTAGAAGAAACTTCCTCAAGTCAGATAACGTAGAGATGCGACATATCATTGACGAATTTCAACGGGTTGCACTTGCCCATCCTCAGATTGCTTTCTCTATGTATTCTAATGGAAATGAACTGTTTAACCTTCCTATAGCTAACCTCAGACAGCGTATCGTAACTGTTTTTGGGGGGAAGACGAACGAAAAACTAGTTCCTATTCACGAAGAGACAGACATCGTAAACATCTATGGTTTTATAGGAAAGCCTGAATTTGGCAAAAAGAATAGAGGCGAACAGTTTTTCTTTGTCAATGACAGATTCATCAAAAATGGTTATTTACACCACGCAGTGCTAAATGCTTATGATGGCTTGCTCAAAGAAGGCACTCAACCCTCCTATTTCATATACCTCGAAGTGCCACCAAACACCTTAGACATCAACATTCATCCCACTAAAACAGAAGTTAAGTTTGATGACGAACAGTCATTGTATGCCTTTTTGCGCTCGACTATAAAGCATAGCTTAGGGCAATTTAACATTGTCCCTGTTTTGGATTTCGACAAAGACGCTAACCTTGATATTCCCTACGAATTCAAAGATAAAGACACTCAATTTCCTACTATTTCTGTACGCGAAGACTTTAACCCGTTTAAAGAAGAAAACTTGTCGCCTTCTAAAGAAAGGACTAGACAAACATCCTACAAAAGTCAAACGCATCACAACAATTGGGAAGGATTATATGTAGGTCTAAAAGAAGAGTTTAGTGCTCCCGGGATACATCACATCGAAACCGAAAAAGAACAAATATTCGATTCGCTCTTCCAAGAAGCTGGGTCGATAGCTGACTTTCAAGAAGAAACTACAGCAAAAACCTATCAGATTCACCGAAAGTATATCGTAAGTCCAATCAAGTCCGGTATCATCCTGATCAACCAACAACGCGCTCACGAACGTATTCTTTATGAAGAATTCTTAAAAAAGATAACCCTTTCGAAGTCTGTAACTCAGAAGTTGCTTTTTCCTATCGAAATTGCTTTTTCTCAATACGAAATCGCACTACTTAAAGAACTAAGTCCAACGCTTAAGCACCTCGGTTTTGAGTTTGATTATCTCGACAAAGAAAAAGTAGAGCTATCAGGACTGCCTACAAACATAAGTGACTTAGAGGTGCATAAAGTTTTAGAACAGCTTATTTTTGACCTCAAAGAAGGAATTCCAACAAATAGCTATTCGCTCAATGACAGCATCGCAAAGTCAATAGCCAAGAGCATTGCTTTGAAAACAGGCACACAGCTCACCGAGGCAGAACAAGCCAATATTGTAGATATGCTCTTTGCCTGCAAAGAACCAGACACCTCTGCTTCAGGCAAAAAAACTTTTATTACGATAGGAATTGACGAACTTGACCGTAGGTTCTAAAATAAGATATATCTACCAAAAAAGCAGCCTCAAAATATAGTTTTAGAATACGAGATTTAGCTTATTTACGGTCCTTATAAAGGGAGAATTAAAAGTATATATATAAATAACGTAGTTTTTGAATTTAAAATTAAAGTGTTTTTAGTATATTTGCTATTAAAATTTTTATAGAAATTGATTCGCATTCACGACAAACAATTCGTACCCTTTTTGTCAGCAAGCCAAATAGACAGTGCTATCGCACGTATGGCACAAGAAATCGCTGATGATATTGATGATGAAGTCCCCATATTTATTGGAGTACTCAACGGCTCTTTTATGTTCGTTTCTGACTTTATGAAACACTACAACAAGCCATGTGAACTCTCTTTCATCAAACTTTCTTCATACCAAGGAACCTCCACAACCGAAAAAATAAACGAGCTTATAGGGCTCGGTATCGACGTAAAAAACAGAACTGTAATAATTCTGGAAGATATTATTGATACCGGGAATACCCTAGTTGTGCTCTATGATTTATTCAAGGATAAGCAGGTCAAAAACTTCAAGGTAGCCACACTGTTTTTCAAACCGGATGCCTATAAAAAAGACCTTCCAATCGATTATATAGGTATGGAAATACCACATAAATTTATCGTTGGTTTTGGTCTAGATTATGACGAGCAAGGGAGAAACTTGCCAGAGGTCTATCAACTAAAAGAATAATTAAATTTTTTACTATAGCATATATAAATTTTAACAGCTAATGATTAACATAGTTTTATTCGGGAAACCGGGAGCAGGAAAAGGAACTCAAGCAGAATTCTTAAAAGCAAAATACAATCTAGCACATATTTCAACAGGAGATATTTTCAGATATAACTTAAAAAACAATACTGAACTAGGCCAGCAAGCCAAAGAATACATGGACAAAGGCGACTTAGTCCCAGATCAACTAACCATAAAAATGCTTCAAGATGAAGTCGAAAAAAACCTAGATGCAACAGGTTTTTTGTTTGATGGGTTTCCTAGAACCATTGCTCAAGCAGAGGCTTTAGAGAAATTTTTAGCTACAAAGAACTGGGAAATTACAGCAACTATTGCACTACAAGCAAATGATGAGGTGCTGATAAACAGAATATTAGAACGCGGAAAAACAAGCGGAAGAGCAGATGACCAAGATGAAAAGAAAATCAGAAATCGCTATGAGGAATACAACCTAAAAACCGCTCCTCTAATCGATTATTATACTCAAAAAGAGTTGTTTCATTCGGTTGACGGCATCGGAACCATCGAGGAAGTTACCCGAAGGTTAAGTGTTGTAATAGATGATTTTATAGATAAATAACTAAATGGAAATAGTACTAATTTTATTATTAATTTTATTAAACGGAGTTTTTTCGATGTCAGAAATCGCCCTTATATCTTCTCGCAAGAGCAGATTAGAGAGCGAGGCAAAAAAAGGAAGTAAAAGCGCTAAAGCTGCCTTAGACCTAGCGAATGCTCCAAACACATTTTTATCTACAGTTCAAATCGGAATCACACTTATCGGTATTTTAACCGGTATTTATTCTGGAGAAGCAATTACATCGGATATGCAGGCTTTTCTAGAACAATACGAAGTTTTCCGACCCTTTGCTAGATCACTAGCAGTTACAATAATCGTTATTTTAGTTACTTTTTTCACCCTTGTTTTGGGAGAATTAGTACCTAAAAGACTTGGACTAACACACCCGGAAAGCATCGCTAAAATCATGGCTTTCCCAATGAAGCTAATTTCAATTATTGCAGCACCTTTTATATGGTTGCTTACTGCTTCTACCGAATTCCTATTAAAATCTTTCCAGATTAAACCCAATCAAGACGGAAGAATCACCGAAGAAGAAATCAAAGCCTTTATTAAAGAAGGAACTGAAGGCGGTGAGGTTCAGGAGATTGAGCAAGATATCGTAGAGCGTGTGTTTCATATTGGTGACAGAAAAATCAACTCGCTGATGACCCACCGTAAAGGTGTCGTACCTCTATCGCTTGATTATTCATTGGATAAAATAAAAGAAGTTATCCTAAATGAAATTCACTCTATCTATCCGGTTTGTGAAAACAACAACCTCGATGAGGTAGTCGGCGTGGCACATTTGAAAGATCTGTTTGCCAATTTCGAAAAAGGCACTGATTTTAACCTAATGGATATCATCAAAGAGCCCGTATATTTTATCGAGCACACTTCTGCTTATAGTGCCTTAGAGGCTTTTAAAACCTCAAAGATTCACTACGCCTTAGTCACTGATGAATATGGTGTGATCCAAGGTATTATCACCCTAAATGACATCCTTGAAGCACTTGTGGGCGACGCATCTGATTTCTATCAAGATGAATTTCAGCTTGTAGAGCGCGAAGACGGCACTTGGCTCGTAGACGGACATTATTCACTACACGACTTCTTGACGCACTTTGAACTCGACGAACTTATCAATGATTTTAACGTTACAACAGTAAGTGGACTAATAATTACAAATATCGAAAGAATCCCTAAAGAAGGTGAACGAATTCCTTGGAATAGATTTGAGTTCGAAATCATGGATATGGATGGTATCAAAATCGATAAAGTATTGGTCAAAGAAATCTTACCCGAAGAATAATCTTATTCAATATAATCTACCTACAAAACCGTCTTAGATCTAGTATTTAAGACGGTTTTTTGATGGATTGCTTTCATACTTTTGTATTTTAGCTGACTAAGACATCCGCAACTATGACATTGATAGAAAAAACAATTGCCTACGTAAAATCTGAATTACAATTTGCTGAAGCAGGGCACGATTGGTACCATATCGAACGCGTCTGGAAGCAGGCAAAATTCATTGCCACTGACTATACTTGCAATTTAGAAGTAGTCGAGCTTGGTGCCCTACTCCACGATATAGCCGATTCAAAATTTCACGACGGCGATGAGAATATAGGCCCGAAAAAAGCTGAAAAGTTCCTTCAAATCCTTGGAGCCAATACGGAGACTATTGCACAGGTTATTTATATCATCAAAAATATTTCTTTCTCTAGCCGAAGTACGCTAGAGAAAAGCATTGAACTGCAGATTGTGCAGGATGCTGATCGCCTAGATGCTATCGGAGCAATTGGTATTGCTAGGACTTTTAACTTTGGCGGATTCAAAAACAACCTGATGTATGATCCGGAGCAAAAACCGAGATTAGACTTGAGCAAAGCGGAATATAAAAAATATGATGGCACCACAATCAATCATTTTTATGAGAAATTACTGCTCTTAAAAGACACGATGAATACCGAGAAAGGCAAAGAATTGGCACTTGTCAGACACGAGTTTATGGAGACTTTTCTCAAGCAGTTTTATGACGAGTGGAATGCGACGATATAAAACAAAAAAACCTGCAAAACTGCAGGTTTTTTTTTGGTAAAATATAATTAGCCTAAACTAATAAGCCAATAAATCTTTTAACTCTTTCTCGAACCTATTCTTAGGTAAATATTGGTCTTCTAGGTTCTTAGTAAACGGAATAGGAGTTTCTAAACTCGCTACTCTTCTCACAGGTCCGTCTAAGTGTTCGAAGCAATGCTCGGTTACTAATGCCGAAATATCACTGGCTATTCCGCCAAACAAACTGTCTTCTTGAAGTATGATAAGTTTTCCTGTCTTTTTAACCGAATCGTAAATCGCTTGCGTATCGAGTGGTTGAAGTGATCTCAGGTCCAGTAAATCAGCTTTGATGTCTGGATTTTTGTCCAATACCTCTAAAGCCCAATGTACGCCCGCTCCAAAACTAACAATCGTAATATCCTCACCCTCTTTCAGTAAGGATGCTTTACCTAAAGAAAGTGTGTAATAGTCTTTGGGCACATCTTGATAAACACTTCTGTAGAGTGCTTTGTGTTCAAAAAACAACACTGGATTCGGATCATTGATAGCAGTAGCCAATAATCCTTTGGCATCGTAAGGAAAAGCAGGATAAACTACTTTTAGTCCAGGTGTTTTCGTAAACCATGCTTCGTTGGTCTGTGAGTGAAATGGTCCCGCTTGTACGCCAGCACCACATGGCATTCTGACCACTACATCTGCTTTTTCGTCCCAGCGGTAATGGTTTTTGGCTAGATAATTTACAATGGGGTTAAAACCAGTAGATACAAAATCTGCAAATTGCATCTCCACGATGGCCTTAAATCCGTTGATGGATAATCCCATAGCTGCAGAAACGATAGCCGATTCGCAGATCGGTGTATTTCTAATTCTATCTTTTCCAAAAGCTTCTACAAAACCTTCTGTAATCTTAAATGCACCACCATATTCGGCGATATCCTGCCCCATTATCACTAGGTTTGGATGTTTCTCAAAAGATTGTTTCAATCCTTCTGAAATAGCATCTATAAATCGAATATTTGCTTTTTCTGAGGTCGGATAAATTTCAGCAAAGTGAAAAGGAGCATAAACATCGGACAGCTCTTGCTCTAGATTGGCTTCAATTATTGGCTCGGCTGAGGCTGTTTGGTAATGCTCATCAATCTCTGCTTTAATTTCTATGCGTATTTCAGCATCGTATTCTTCTGATAGTACGCCTTGTGCCAGCAAATACTCTTTATAATTTTCGATTGGGTCTCTTTTGCCCCACTCTTCAATCAATTCTATTGGTACGTACTTAACCCCACTTGCCTCTTCGTGTCCTCTCATCCTAAAGGTTTTGAATTCTAAGAGTACAGGTCTTGGTTGTTTGCGCACTGATTCGGCTATATCCGATAGTTTAGTATATACTTCCAAGATATTATTCCCGTCAATAATATATGATTCCATACCATATCCTTGTGCTCTATCAGCGATGTCTTTGCAGCGGTATTGTTCGTTAGTCGGCGTTGATAATCCGTAACCGTTGTTTTCAACTACAAAAAGCACTGGCAAATCCCATACGGAAGCAATGTTGAGCGCTTCATGAAAATCTCCTTCGCTGGTGGCTCCTTCTCCAGTGAATACAGCGGTAACTTTTTGCTTGCCTGACAGCTTGTTGGCTAGGGCAATTCCATCTGCCACACCGAGTTGCGGACCTAAGTGCGATATCATCCCGATAATCTTAAACTCTTGTGTACCAAAATGGAAAGAGCGGTCTCTACCTTTGGTAAATCCGTTTGCCTTGCCTTGCCATTGCGAGAAAAGTCTAGAAAGCGGAATCTCACGTGTGGTGAATACGCCTAAATTGCGGTGCATAGGCAGGATGTATTCATCTTCGTCCAATACGAATGTAACACCTACCGAAATAGCCTCCTGACCAATTCCTGAAAACCATTTTGAAACCTTACCTTGACGAAGCAAAATAAGCATCTTTTCTTCTATAAGTCTAGGCTTTAAAAGTTTTTTGTATAGGTCTAAAAGCTGCGTATCTGTAAGGTCTTTTCTGTCAAAAATCATGGTTGATGATATTAAAAATAAACGAGCCAAATTTAGGCTTTTTAATTGTACTTTCTTAGAGGCACATAAAATGTTTTCAGAATCTTTTAGGTGTATTTTACGGATTAAAAACCTTTCCGTTAATCAGTACTTTATCAATGAGATTAGTCCCGAAATTGTATGGGATTTGGTAGTAATTAGGGATTTCTTTGGTGATAATTAGGTTGGCAATCTTCCCTTTGGTAATACTCCCGACTTCGTTTTCGAGTCCCATCGCATAGGCAGCATTAATAGTCGCAGCGTTGAAAGCCTCTTCTGGAGTCATTTTCATCTTGATACAAGCCGTAGCCACTACGAAATTCATGTTTCCGCTTGGTGTGGTTCCTGGGTTGAAATCTGATGCTAAAGCTAGCGGAAGTCCCGCTGCAATCATTTGGCGTGCAGGTGTATAGGGGATACTTATAAAATACGAACAAGAAGGCAGTGCTACAGGCATGGTATTCGAGCCTCTTAAGACTTGAATATCCTCATCAGTCATAACCTCTAAATGATCTACAGACAATACCTCATGTTCTACACACAACTGAATACCGCCGATACTGGTGAATTGATTGACGTGAATTTTAGCTGGAAGTCCATATTTTTTGCCTGCATCTATTACTTGTTTGGTTTGCTCGACCGAGAAATAGCCTGTTTCTAGAAAAGCATCGATATAGTCCGCTAAGCCTTCTTGGGCAATTTTAGGAAGCATTTCCTGAGTAATCATATCTACATAGGCTTGTTGGTTTTCTTTGTAAGTAGTCGGAAAAGCATGCGCACCTAGAAAGGTAGCTTTAATCGGAAGTTTATAGGTTTCTTTTAATCGTTTGATTACCCTAAGCATTTTGAGTTCGCCTTCAAGCGTAAGTCCATAACCTGATTTTATTTCGACAGCTCCTGTGCCTTGAGAGATGACTTCTTCTAAGCGTAGTTTAGATTGTTGATATAATTCTTCTTCTGATATTTCGTTTAAGAGTTTGGCGGAATTCAGGATGCCTCCACCCCTATTGGCAATTTCCTCATACGAGAGCCCGTTAATTCGATCTACAAATTCTTGCACTCTATTTCCTGCGTATACAATGTGCGTATGCGAATCTACCCAAGAAGGCATCACTACTTTATCCTTAGCATCAATTGTATTTTCTACGCTAATCACAGGTAAGTTTTCCATTTTACCAAAATCGGCAATTAATCCGTCTTTTATAAGTAAGTAGGCATTTTCTAAAGTGGGTAAATCGGTCATTTCAGCTCCAGAAACCTTACGAACGCTGTTTTCTCTGATTTGTACTAATTGTTTTATGTTGATAAGAAGTGTTTGCATTATTGTGTAATTATAGTGAATAAAGTATTGTGGCGATATAAATTGCAATGCCTATTGTAAGCAAAATTAAGTTAAAGCCAAACAAGAGCAAGCTCCAAAAAAAAGTAGTTGTTTTAGTGAATCCGAAGAGTTTTTGATGGGCTTTATAAAAATAAATAGGTAGCCACATAAATAGTATAAAATATAATATTCCAAATATATAAGAGAAATAGTCGTGTTGTAAAAACGGGAAATCATCTATCACGCCCAATATAGAAATGATTACAAAAAAATTGAGCAATAGAAAAGAGAAGTAATGCAGTGTGAAAATGCCGTGGTCAAAGAAATACCACTTTTTCTTGTCGTGGAAAAGCCACATAAAAAAGGCGAATACCGGCATATAACAGAACAAGAATGTAGGGAGGTTCTTAGCAAATAAATCACCCACTTTTTCAGCATACTCAGGATCAGATTCTGCAGATTCAACTATGTTTACCAGCTCGAGCATTACTTTTCTTTTAAAATGACCATCTTGCTTATCCTCAGGCAAACTATTCTGCTCGAACAGATAATCCTCTAATGCATTATTAGCTCTAGCCTTATTTTGGCCATACTCCTGATTTGTAAGCGCCAATGAGTCATTTTGAATTGTATTCTCCGTCGGATTACTTGGTGTTATACTAATTAACGAATTAGAAGTTTCATCGAGATAAGTATCTTCAACCTTAGCTATCATTCCGCCTACAAAAAACACAAAGAAGCTAACGAATATATAGAGTTTTACAGGTGCTACAAATTGCTTTCGCCTTCCTTTGAGGTATTCCAGCGTTAAAAGCCCGGGTTTGAAAAGCAAGGTTTTTACGGTTTTCCAGAAACTGCCTTCATAGTGCAGTAAGTCTTCTATAAAATGCGTAAACAGATAGTGAAAAGGCTGGCGCGTTTCTACGTTTTCTTGCCCGCATCTCGGGCAGAAACGCTTACGGACTAAAGAACCGCAATTTTGACATTTTTTATCTTCTCTGAGTTTATGATGGTTCATAGTTGTTAGGACAGTGTAATTTAAGGTTTGCTATTATCTGAGTACAAGGTCTTTCACGACATCTTTGCCTACATCCTCATTCATCATCTTGATGATTTTCTGTTTTCCGTAGAGCAACTCTTCCCTAAGAACTGCCGAAGTAAGCCACACATAGAGCACACCATTTTTGAGGGTTACTTCTTGGGTATAGTTGTTCACGCCTGCTCCCATAAGGTTTACCCAAGCCTGTTTAACATCTACCGCATCTAAGCCTTTTTCGAGGTTGTTTTTCTGGATAAACTGCTTCAGCACATCGCCAATCATAAAGCTTTCATCGTCTTGATTTGATTTACTCATGGTCAGTTGTGGTTAAGTTAATTGGAGAAGCTTTCTTATAATAGTAGGTTTTGTCATCTTGATTTTTAAGTACTAATTTATCAGCACTAAGCTCTAAGATGGTCATTTCTCTATTGTCAAATTCAGAGTGAAATGCGATATGAAATGTATTGTCTTTCTCTATTACCTCAATTTCTTCGCTGTATTCATCAACGATAAAAGTCCCGTCGAGTTGTGGTGAGGCTTTGACATAAATACCTTTATTGGCGGTGTCAACTTCATAATAATCATAGATAGTATTCATACCAAAATCAATTTCCTTGGCATCTGGCTGAATCACTTTTTCAATTTCCCAATAGCCATTTAAGTATTCTATATCTGTTTTTCCGACAGAAGTACAGCTGATGTTTAAGGCAATCAAAAAGGCAAAGAGGTATATTTTTTTCATATCAAAAAAAGAATTTTAAAATGTAAAGTTATAAAAAATAAAAGACCCTATCGGGTTGATAGAGTCTTTTATTTTTAACACTAGATACTGAAAGCTAATAGCTGTCAAAATCAATATTTTATGCCATTTTCTTGTCTAAGCTCTCTTTCAGAGCCTCTAAGAAACCTTCAGTAGTTAAGTAGTCTGCCTCTGTAAGACCTTCAGGTTTTACGAGCATAGCCAAGTCTTTGGTCATTTTTCCGCTCTCTACTGTATCGATACAAACTTGTTCTAAGTTCTCACAGAAAGTGATAAGCTCTTGGTTATTATCTAATTTACCTCTGTGCATAAGTCCTCTTGTCCAAGCGAAGATAGACGCAATCGGGTTAGTAGAAGTTTTCTTTCCTTGTTGGTGCTGACGGTAGTGTCTCGTAACGGTTCCGTGTGCTGCTTCCGCCTCAACAGTTTTTCCGTCTGGTGTCACAAGTACAGAAGTCATCAATCCTAAAGAACCGAATCCTTGAGCAACGGTATCTGACTGTACGTCACCGTCATAGTTCTTACAAGCCCATACAAATCCACCACTCCATTTCATAGCCGAAGCCACCATATCATCAATAAGTCTGTGTTCGTAAATGATTCCGGCTTCCTCAAATTGTGTTTTATAGTGCTCTTGATAAACCTCTTCAAAGATATCTTTGAATCGTCCGTCATAGGCTTTTAAGATCGTATTTTTAGTAGAAAGGTATAAAGGCCATTTCTTAGTTAAGGCCATCTGGAATGATGAATGTGCAAAACCGAAAATAGACTCGTCAGTATTATACATACTCATAGCTACTCCATCGCCTTTAAAGTTATAAACTTCCCAAGTAGTGGTTTCTCCAGCTTCATTTGTAAAGCTCATCGTAAGGGTTCCCTTTCCTTTGATAACTTTATCCGTAGCTTTGTATTGATCTCCGAAAGCGTGACGACCGATAACGATTGGCTTTGTCCATCCTTGAACATATCTCGGCACGTTTCTCATAATAATTGGCTCTCTAAAAACAGTTCCACCTACGATATTACGGATGGTTCCGTTTGGCGAACGCCACATTTCTTTAAGACCAAACTCTGTTACACGCTCTTCGTCTGGCGTAATAGTAGCACATTTGATTCCTACGTTGTATTTCTTGATTGCCTCAGCAGCATCGATAGTCACCTGATCGTTAGTTGCATCTCTGTGCTCAATACCTAAATCATAATATTTGATATCTAAATCAAGATAAGGAAGTATAAGTTGTTCTTTAATGAATGACCAAATGATTCGTGTCATCTCATCTCCGTCTAATTCCACTACAGGATTAGCTACTTTAATTTTTGCCATAGTAAAGTTATATTTTTAGGGTTCAGAATAAAAATTTAGCAAATATAAACAATTCTTGTTATTAACACAATGTATTTAAAGCTTTAAGACCTGTTTAACGCATCGATTTAGCAGTAAATAAAGGAGGTTTAAAAGTTTTTAGGCTTGACTTTTAGGGCACAAAATCCTTATCCGCTCGTAGGTCAAAAAAGAATCGTGTCTTAAAGTTTATATTATTCTAGAGTGGATGTTATAGGGTATAAACCTTAAGTTTCAGGCCAGGCATCTGCTGAGTTCTAAACTCGTTTATTAGGCAAGTTTATTCTCATCCCTCTTTGTACTCTTAAATATTTCTCTTTATCTAATGCACCTAAGGAAAAGCAGAAAAACTCTGAATCTCCGTACTCTACATATATTTTCAAAAAGTCTTTGTTTAAAAAACTGCAATAGGCTATCTTTGCACGTCTTATAATTTATTTAAGGAAACACGATGAAGATATCATACAACTGGCTAAAACAGTTTATAAAAACCCAAAAAACATCTGAGCAAATTGCTGTCATTCTAACAGATTTAGGCTTGGAAGTTGAGGGTATAGAGCAATTTGAAACAATCAAAGGTGGATTAAAAGGAATTGTTGTAGGTCAGGTACTTACGTGTGAGAAACACCCTAACGCAGACAAGTTAAACATCACCACAGTAGATGTAGGCAAAGAAACACCGCTACAAATAGTATGTGGTGCATCCAATGTCGCTCAAGGTCAGAAGGTTGCTGTAGCAACGGTTGGCACTACGCTTTACGACCTTGAAGGAAAACCTTTTCAGATCAAGAAAAGTAAAATCAGAGGTGAAAACAGCTTTGGGATGATTTGCGCTGAAGACGAGTTGGGCTTAGGAAGCTCTCATGACGGTATTTTGGTTTTAGACGCTAAAGCTAAAGTAGGAACGCCAGTAAGCAAAATTTATGATGTTGAAGTTGACGAAATATTTGAAATTGGCCTCACCCCTAACCGCGCCGATGCGATGAGCCATTGGGGAGTTGCGCGTGATCTCAAAGCAGGATTGCAACAACAAGGCATACACACTGAGCTCGTAACTCCTTCTATCAGCAATTTTAGAGTTGACAAACGTACGCTCAAGGTGGATGTTGATGTAAAGGACAGCAAACTTTGTCCTAGATATTGCGGAGTTACCATCTCTGGCGTAACTGTCAAAGAATCTCCTGAATGGTTAAAGAATAGATTAAAATCTCTTGGGATAACCCCAAAAAACAATATTGTTGATATTACTAATTATGTCCTTCACGAACTAGGACAACCGCTACACGCCTTTGATGAGGCAAAGATTAAGGGAAATAAAATCGTGGTCAAAACCGTTGCTGCAGGCACTAAATTCGTCACACTTGACAATATAGAACGCGTATTAAGCGATGAAGACTTGATGATTTGTAACGAAGATACGCCTATTGCTCTAGCAGGTGTAATGGGCGGACTCAATTCATCCATTACAGAAACTACCTCTAATATATTTTTAGAAAGCGCTTATTTTGATCCGGTAACAGTCAGAAAATCGGCTAAACGCCATTCGATTAGCTCTGATGCATCTTTCCGCTACGAAAGAGGAATTGACCCATCAATTACAGAATATGCACTAAAAAGAGCCGCAATTCTTATCAAAGAACTCGCAGGCGGAGAAATCACTTCAGACACCATCGACCTTTGCCCTAAGAAAGTGCCTGGTTTTCAAGTAGTGCTAAATTTTGCTACACTCAACAGAATTGTAGGACAAGAAATATCTAAAGAAGTAGTCAAGAATATTCTTACCTCACTCGATATCAAAATAGGAAGCATCTCAGAAGCTGGCTTAGGACTAACTATTCCGCCTTATCGAGTAGATGTTCAACGAGAAATTGATGTCGTAGAAGAAATCCTTAGAGTGTATGGATATAACAATATCGAATTCAGCCAAAAACTAAATGCTTCAATTTCAAACTCTTCGCAAACAGAGGAATATAAATTACAGAATATTACGGCTAACCTTTTAGTCTCAAACGGATTCTACGAAATTATGTCAAATTCGTTGACGACGCCCACCTATAATGAGCTTTCTGCCAATATCCTGAAAGACCAAACGGTTACTATTCTCAATCCACTTAGCAATGATCTGTCAGCAATGCGACAATCACTGTTATTCAGCGGATTAGAAGCCATTTCGTTTAATATAAACAGAAAGAAAACAGACATAAAGTTCTTCGAATTCGGGAAAATATACAAAAAACAATTTGCTGAATACCTAGAAGAACGCCACTTGGCAATCTTTGTATCGGGCAACAGAACTTCTGACAACTGGCTAGAGAAAGCACAAGCCTCAGATTTCTTCTTCCTCAAAGCACACCTAACAAAACTCCTAAACCGATTAGGCATAAAAGACTTAACAAGCACTCCTCTAACCAGCGACGTGTTCTCGGAGGGGATTGCGCTTGTGAAAGGAAATGAACTTATAGTCGAGTTTGGAGTAGTCAAAAAATCAATCCTAAAGGAATTTGATATCAAACAAGAAGTCTTATATGCCGATATCAAATGGGAAAGTGTAAGCAGAATTGTATCAAACAAAATCAAGTTTACAGAGATTGCAAAATACCCACAAGTCAAAAGAGATTTGGCCTTATTAATTGACCATGAGGTAACTTTTGAAGATATATACCGCACAGCAATTCAGACCAATAAACAACTTATCAAGAAGATTGATTTGTTTGATGTTTACCAAGGCGACAAACTACCTGAGAATAAAAAATCTTATGCTGTGAGTCTTATTCTTCAAGACGAAGAAAAAACACTTACAGACGAGAGAATCGATAAAGCTATGAAGACGATTATTGAAGAGCTAAATCAGAAATTGGGAGCGACGCTAAGATAAAACGACGACTTTTAGAACTCTACAGCTAGCGTATCATACGCTAAAAACACATTATTTGGAAGGGTCTTTTGCACCTCTTCATGAAAACCTAACATAGGGCTTATATGAACAATATAGGCCCTTTCTGGTTTTACTTTGTCAATGAATTCGAGTGCTTCAGGAAGTGAAAAGTGCATCGGATGAGGCGTATCTCGAAGTGCATTAATGACCAAAACCTTGGCTCCTTTAATCTTCTCAAGTTCCTTGTTATCAATATGACTAGCGTCAGTTATATAAACAAAATCTTTAACCCTAAACCCAAAGATGGGTAGCGTCCCGTGCATCACGTTTATAGGAATAGCAGTAGTGTCTCCGAGCTTGAAATGAGTGTCTTTTTCGATAAGGTGTGGCGCTACTTCGGGTGCTCCAGGATATCGGTTTTCAGTAGTGAAAATATAATCAAAACGCCTCTGCAAAGCAGCCAAAACATGGGCGTCTAAATAAATAGGCAACTTGCCTTGTCTGTGACAAAACGGGCGAATGTCATCTAGCCCAGCAGTGTGGTCTGAATGTTCGTGTGTAAAGAGAATTCCATCTAGTTTTGTGCAACCACTCCTAAGCATCTGATACCTAAAATCAGGTCCGCAATCAATCACGTAGGTATAATCATCCCAACTTACCAAAACAGAAACCCTAAGCCTTGTGTCTTTTGGGTCTTTGCTAAAACAAACGGGATGTGTACTGCCAATAATCGGGATGCCTTGTGAGGTACCCGTACCTAAAAATTCTACTCTCAAAATCTAAAAAGATGCTAAATATGTCATACAAAATTAAGGAAACTATTTTTTCTCAACAAGACTAGTTTTGTTTATATTCTGAAAAGCCACTACTCGGCAGCCTAACACTAAAGCTATAAGCAGGTTAACTTTTATAATTAAAGCAGTCCGTTGTATTTTCTGATAAACCATTCTAGGCCTAAAAAGGCAATAATTGCTCCTAATAAAACCCAAAAATCAATTAAGGGAAGCTTCTTAGAACGCTGTTTTTCAATAGCTTTAAACTGATCGTTTTGCAGTAATTCAGTTATCAATGCCTCTAATTGGTTTTCAAAAAATATTTTTCCATCTGTGTTCTGAGCTAATAGTTGCAGCTTAGAGAAGTTCGCCCCAGAATACTGTTTTTCAATATCGAAGTCAATTACTTCAAAACTGCCGTTATACACCGTATTAGAGACTGATTCTTTGACAATAAACGAATAGTTCCCAGGACCTAATCCGTTGAGGTTGGCTTTGTAATAATTGTGACTCAATAATAAATCATGAACTTTTGACTGATTTGTCTCAGTATTTTTAAGTGTTAGCGATAGTTTTGCGTCTTGAGCAAATTCATAATTCTTATTAAAAAACTGTGCTGTAATTTGAATGTCCTCATCGGGATTATAAAAGCGCTCGTGATTCACAACTAGCGATTTGCGTTTGTTGTCTGTCGCCAAATAGCGTATTATTTTATTTACAAACAAATCGAAAGCGTCAAAATTCTCTGTTTTTGAATAGAGACTCAAACGCCATTTCCAGATGCCTTCCCCAAGCAATACGGCTGTTCTTTGTTGTTGTCTTTCAGCAAAAAACAACAGTGGTTTTTCAGTAGTGATACTGCGAATGCGTGCCTCTAAAAGCGTCTCAATGTTTTGTTTGAATTCAAGGTTCCCAAATAGATTCTCCAAAGGCGGAAAGTCGTCAAAACCTATATCTTCTTGAGCAAATACAGAAAATGCTGAATTATAATTGGCTAAATAATCTTCTTTTTGCATCGATGGCCTAAAGCCAAAAACTTCTTGTTGGCGGCTTAAGAAGTTAAAGTCAGTATGTTTCCCGGTGATTATAAAATAGTTTTTGTCGGCTTTGTTCAATTCTTCAAAAACCTTCTGAAAAACATTAGTAGGTTGATAGACTATTACCACATCATATTCTGCAAGAGAACTAACATCTGCAGGTGACACGATAGTTATTTTATTTTGCTCGTTCGTCTCAATACTTCTCTTTAGAACGCCTAAATCTGGATGTGAAATACTAGAAATAAGTGCAATTTTAGTTTTCTGATCAATGACTTCTATTGCAAAATTCTTACTATTATTATATGTGTTTTTTTCTTTCTCTACGGATGTTATCACTGCTCGAAAGGTCTGAACACCTACCTTTGTGGCATCCAGAAGTGCGTTAACCACTTGTGATTTAGACTCTTTTGAGAACTTCACTCTTTCTTTGTACAGAATATTTTCGCCTTGTTTGATACTAAAGTCAGCTTCAATTTCTTTGTCACCTTCATAACCCAGGAAAACTTCTACCGGAAACTTGTTTTTATAGAACGCATACTTATTTGCGTTTAAATGGTTGATCTTCAAATCAAGATGAACTATTGTATCACCTAAAACAATCGGGTAAACTCTATTTTTCTGTGCAAAAGCAAATATATAATCATTGCCTTGAGTCTGATTTCCATCAGATATAAGGATTGTAGGGAAAGTTGTGTTTTTAAATACTGATGAAGTGCTTTTGGCTAATTTATCAATTCGTGTTTGATTGCCATCAAAGTCAAATTTGTCTGACAAGCTTACCTCTGCATCAAAACTATAGAGTCGGATATCAAATTTATCTTTTAATCGCGCATCAGTAGTGATTTTGTCTTTTAGGGTTAAGGCTATTTGGTCTAGTTTTAGTTCACTAATAGAACGAGAATTGTCCAGAGCCACCACAAGCGGAGTTTTGATCTGCTCGTATTGTGTTGAAGTAATTTTAGGATTGATAAGTAATACTAAAACGCCAAACAAAGTGAACAACCGAAGCACAAAAAGGAGTTTGTTGACCTTGAGCTTGCTTTTTGACTTATAAAAATATTGAAACCACGAAAGTCCGAATGCGATAACAAAGGCTAATACTATAAGTAGTATGGTGTTGGTTTCCATAGATATATTTAGGGTTCAAAACATCAAAAATACAAATATTATTGACAAAGTGTCAAAGGTTTTTTTCTGTACATTTATTTTGTATTTTTGACAGCTTAAAACCAGTAGTTTTTATGCCAAAAATTCAGTCTGTACTTAATTTTGTCACTAGGGCTTGGTTTTTGTTATCAAAGAAAATTAAACCTTAATTTATACTTAGTATGTATTTTATTCTTATCGGAGCTATAGCTCTTTTTAGTTGGATCGTGAGTTCGAGGCTGAAAAGCAAATTCGAAAAATATTCAAAAGTTCAGCTTAGAAATGGCATGAGCGGTGCTGAAATTGCTGAGAAAATGTTGTCTGACAACGGTATTTATGACGTGAAAGTTATATCTACACCTGGAAGGCTTACAGACCACTATAATCCTACGAATAAAACAGTTAACCTAAGTGAAGCTGTATATAACCAACGCAATGCCGCTGCTGCTGCTGTAGCTGCACATGAGGTTGGGCACGCTGTACAACATGCACAGGCTTATAGCTGGTTACAAATGCGTTCAAAAATGGTTCCTGTAATTGGTGTTGCCTCAAGTATGTCTCAGTGGCTAGTTATGGGAGGGCTTATCTTAGGTATCGCAGACAAATCAGGTATCGGTATGACTGTTGCAGTTATCGGACTTATATGTATGGCTATAGCTACAACTTTTAGTTTTGTTACGCTTCCTGTCGAATATGATGCGAGCAACAGAGCGTTGGCTTGGTTAAAAAATAAAAATATGCTTTCACAACAAGAATACGCTGGTGCAGAAGATGCCCTGAAGTGGGCTGCAAGAACCTATCTGGTTGCCGCTTTGGGAGCTTTGGCCAACTTGTTGTATTGGGCGTGGAGAATTCTAGGTTCTAGAGAATAATGAGCTAATTCTTTTCAGCAAATAGCATTAAAGTCCCTCCATAAGTTATGCACAAACTTTAGGAGGGTCTTTTTTTTGTCCTACAAAAGACTAACTTTGTAACTAACAAAACAAAATACTCAACTTATGCTAAGTAATTCTAAAAGGCTTCAAGCCTTATTATATCACGCAAAACCAAAACCTGGAAAAATTGAGGTTGTTCCGACCAAAAAATACGCAACACAAAGAGACCTTGCCCTTGCCTATTCTCCTGGAGTTGCTGAACCTTGCTTAGAAATTCAGAAAGACGTAAACAACGTTTATAAATATACCTCTAAAGGAAATTTAGTCGCAGTAATCACTAACGGCACGGCAGTTTTAGGCTTAGGAGATATTGGCCCAGAGGCATCAAAACCCGTAATGGAAGGAAAAGGCTTACTGTTCAAAATATTTGCTGGAATTGACGTTTTTGACATTGAAATTGACACCAAGAATATCGAAGAATTTATTCAAACTGTTAAAAACATAGCCCCTACTTTTGGTGGGATTAACCTTGAGGATATCAAAGCTCCAGAGTCATTTGAAATTGAGAGAAGACTTGTCGAAGAGCTCAATATTCCAGTTATGCACGATGACCAACACGGTACTGCGATTATTTCTGCTGCTGGCCTACTCAATGCTATCGAATTATCAGGAAAAAATATAAGTGAGGTAAAAATTGTTGTCTCGGGAGCGGGTTCTGCAGCGATAGCCTGTTCTAAATTATATATTGCCTGTGGAGCCAAAAAAGAAAACTTCCTGATGCTTAACAGCAAAGGAGTTCTTAAAAAAGATGATGAAAAACTCTCTGAAATGCAACTAGAATTTGCAACAGACAGACCTATCTCAACCCTAGAAGAAGCCGTCAAAGATGCAGACGTATTTATCGGTTTGTCATCTGGAGATATACTTACACCTGAGATGCTACTGTCAATGGCAGACAACCCAATTGTCTTTGCGATGGCAAATCCAAATCCTGAGATCAAATACGACCTAGCGGTGGCTACCCGAAAAGATGTCATTATGGCCACTGGGCGTTCTGACCATCCGAACCAAGTAAACAACGTATTGGGCTTCCCTTATATTTTTAGAGGCGCACTTGACGTAAGAGCAACTAAAATCAACGAAGAAATGAAGATGGCAGCTGTTCTAGCGCTGGCAAACCTTGCTAGAGAATCCGTGCCTGAGCAAGTAAATATAGCCTACGGCGAAACTAAACTTGCTTTTGGTAGAGATTACATTATCCCAAAACCCTTTGACCCAAGACTGATTACTGTAGTATCTCCAGCTGTTGCAAAAGCAGCTATTGAAACAGGAGTAGCGCTGAATCCAATTACAGATTGGGCAAAATATGAAACCGAGCTTTTAGAACGCTTTGGAAATGACAACAAAGTGGTTCGTATGCTACTCAACAGAGCCAAAACAGACCCTAAGCGAATTATTTTTGCTGAAGCGGATAATATGGATGTACTCAAGGCAGCTCAAATTGTTGCTGAAGAAGGCATCGGCTTTCCGATTCTCTTAGGAAATAAAGAGATTATTACCCAGATGAAAGAGGAAATTGGCTTTGATGAAGATGTGGAAATAATCGATCCTAAAACATACGAAGAAGACGCTAGAAGAGAAAAATATGCACAATCCTATTGGGAGTCTAGGAAGCGTAAAGGGATTACGCTTTTTGAAGCTCAGAAATGGATGAGAGAACGCAACTATTTCGCCGCGATGATGGTTAACGAAGGTGATGCAGATGCACTTGTTACAGGATACTCTAGAAGTTATCCTACTGTAGTTAAGCCAATTATGCATCTTATCGATAAAGCGCCAGGGGTTTCGAAAATTGCTACGACCAACCTTATGATGACCAAGCGCGGACCAATCTTTTTCTCAGATACGGCCATTAACCCAGACCCGACTGCTGAAGACTTGGCAAATATTGCGCTGATGACCGCCAAAACCATCAAAATGTTTGGAATAGAACCCGTTATTGCGATGGTATCTTTCTCTAACTTTGGTTCTTCTAAACAACCCAGTACAACCAAGATAAGTAAAGCGGTGGCCTACTTGCACGAAAACTTTCCGAACTTGATTGTTGATGGCGAAATCCAGACCGACTTTGCACTCAATTCAGAGTTGATAACCTCTAAGTTTCCGTTCTCTAAGCTTGCAGGAAAGAAAGTAAATGCACTAATTTTCCCGAACTTAGAAGCTGCAAATATCACCTATAAATTACTCAAAGAGCTGAATCAAAATGATTCTATAGGCCCAGTAATCTTAGGTTTAGACAAGCCCGTACACATTTTCCAACTTGGCGCAAGCGTTGAGGAAATGGTCAATATGGCTGCCATTGCAGTAGTTGATGCTCAGGAAAAAGCAAAAAAGAAAACACAGAACTAATAAGTAAGATTTGAAGTATCTAAAACCAAAGAATATAAAATATTATATCGGATTATTGCTTTTGGGCTTTGTATTTTTTGCGCTAAAGAATAAGGATCCACATACCAAAGAAAACCAAACTGAAACCACTTCCTTTGAGTCAAAAATTAACTCAAAGGAAGTAGTTCCTACTCAAGAGAATCCAAACTACTATTATCCAACTTCTACCACAGGTGTAGTTGTTGCTCATGAAAACTATACCTTGTCTTATTCAGAAGAGCACGAACAAGCCGAGTGGGTTGCTTATGTCCTTAAGAAAGAACATCTTACGGGAGAAAAACGCAAAAGACCTTATTTTAGACAAGATCCAAAGGTCAGCACACAATCTGCTAGTTTGAGTAATTATAAAAACTCAGGATTTTCTAGAGGTCATCTTGTGCCAGCAGGCGATAGAGTCTTCTCTAAACAAGCCTATGACGAAACTTTCTATACCTCGAATATTTCGCCTCAGCGCTTCGAATTTAACGCTGGTATATGGAATAGTCTAGAGGTTCGTGTACGCAACTTTGTCAAGGATAACGGAGATGTATTTGTGATTACTGGCGCAATCCTAAACAATAAGCTCAAAACCATAGGTGAAGAAAAAGTAAGTGTGCCTGAATACTTCTATAAAATTATTTTTTACGAAAACAAAGGCAAATATAAGATGGCTGCCTACTTAATTCCTCACGATAAAATTAAAGAGAGAAGCTATAAAGACTTTAAGACAAGTACAGATAGCATCGAGAAGCTTACAGGCATTGATTTTTTCCATAACATGGACAAACAACTACAGGATGAATTAGAGCTCAACATAGACACAACATGGTTTGAATAGTTTATTTTAATTCAACGAAAACCACCTTGTTTCCAATAGAACTAAAGTCAACTCAAAATATACGTTAATAGCCCAATTTCACTTGTCAATATCTGTCAAAATGTGTAATATTGTTTCTTTTGAACTTGTAGATTGAATTCAATTCTAATCCGCTACAAACAACTAGTAATCATTGTTTTATACTAATCCACACTCCTCTTTAGCGCTAGTGGAACATACAACAAAGATTGCCTTATTCATAAATTATGTCAGTACAATTATACAATCCTTTTGAAAACTTATTTTTAGACGACAAAACCTGCTTTTTAACCGGAGACGAACTCAAGAGTTCAGAGGACAGCATCACTGTTTTTCCGGAATGGATTTTAGACCGTTTTGACTATAGAGAACGAAGGTTTCAGATGATAGATTCCGTAAATTCTTTTTTATACAAAGATTTAAAACTACCATGCTCGGATAGAGTCAAAAAAGAATTTGACAAGCTAGATCTAGAAGTAATGGCTGCTTTTGACAAAGGCTATGAAGGCGTCAAAAACCTAGACCAAAAGCGGTTATTTTTGTGGATTGGTAGGATTGTTTACGGAACCTTATTCAACGAACTAAAACTCGAAAAAGCACTCAAAGAGAAGTCTAATAATGAATTTAAACTCTCCCCCGCCCTACAAGAACGCTTTAGTTATTTCCATCTAATGCTGCAATCGCTCATCGCACCTATAGATTTTCAGACAACAACACCTTGGAGTATCTCAATCGTAAAAGTTAATTATTCTAAAGATATATTTAATTACAGAGATGATGCTGTAAACCTAATTTTCTCTTTAGGGATTAAGGGCTTTGGTATAGTTGCTTGTTTGCAAGACAACGGAATAGTCAAATCTAAGCAGCAAGACATCTTAGATAAAATTAGCGATACAGAACTTCATCCCATACAGTTTGAAGAGCTTTGTGCTCGTTTTTTATATGCAAATTACTTACTTCAAGACCGCCCGAAATATGTGTTGAGCAGCACAGAAGACGGATTTCTGATAAAGTATATAGCGCCTAATAACGCTGATAATCAACCTAAATTCGCCTCCTGGAGCAATGATATGTTCGGACAAGTTCTAGAAGATTACTGGACGCCTTGGGGGCTTAAGAAAGAGAATATCACTATTTTCCCAAATCCACCGGTCAGCTTCTTGGAAGCTCCTCATAGTTTAGATTTTATACAGCCAGAAAGCATTAAACTCCCGTTTTAGATATTCTAAATTCTTTTAAAACGTATATTTGTAATTAACAATAGAACGCATGCACTTTATATCCGACGAATTAGACTCATATATTAGCCTTCACTCTGAAGATGAACCATCGCTTTTAGCCGAACTCAACAGAGAAACACATCAGAAAATCCTGAAACCTAGAATGCTTAGCGGACACTTTCAAGGTAGAGTTCTGAGTATGATTTCTAAACTTATTCGTCCTAAAAACATATTAGAAATAGGCACCTATACGGGTTATGCTACTTTGTGTCTGGCTGAGGGAATGCAAGCAGATGGTTGTATCGATACTATTGACAACAACGAGGAATTGGTCGATTTCCAAAAGAAATATTTCGACAAATCAGACTATTCGAAGCAAATTATAACACATTTGGGTAATGCCTTAGACATCATAAGTACATTAGACAAGAAATATGATTTGGTCTTTATCGATGCAGACAAGGAGAACTACATCAATTACTTCAACATGATTTTGCCAAAAATGAATTCAGGCGGCATAATCCTATCAGATAACGTTCTGTGGAGCGGAAAAGTACTACAAGAAGTAAAAGAAAATGACAAAGCGACCAAAACACTTTTAGCCTACAATAAGCTACTCAAAGAAAACGATAAAATTGAAACTGTCTTATTGCCTATCAGAGATGGTTTGACATTAAGCAGAGTTAAATAAGAAATTATGGAAGAAGAAAAAGTAATTTTAGTAAACGAAAAAGACGAACCTCTAGGCTTGATGCCAAAGCTAGAAGCACACGAAAAAGCACTACTCCATAGAGCTTTCTCCGTTTTCATATTGAATGATAAAAACGAGTTAATGCTTCAACAAAGAGCTGCACACAAATATCATTCGCCTTTACTATGGGCCAATACTTGTTGTTCACATCAAAGAGAAGGTGAGAGTAATATCGAGGCTGGAACCCGAAGATTACAAGAAGAAATGGGATTTAGCACGACACTTAAAGAGCTTTTTTGGTTTATTTATAAAGCCCCTTTTGACAACGGACTCACCGAGCACGAGCTTGACCATGTGATGATTGGCTATGCAAACCAAGACCCCGTTATCAACCCAGAAG
>CAZRCB010000007.1:0-38385 GCA_964598455.1 uncultured Flavobacterium sp. | reverse complement strand
TTGCTAATTTCTCATCTGGATTATTGGTGAGTGTACCTAAAATATCATTGTTCACTAGCGTCGAATTGATTCTCGTCAGAATAGGTTCGTCTTTATTCCAGTTGCCTTTGGTTAGCGCAATATGTACCTGCTTATTGGTTTTTTGTAGATAAGCTCTGAGTCTGAAATCGCCAAAACGCGTACTTATCATAAAATCTTCTTTTTTCGAGATAAGGCTATCGTGCTTCATTCTATAAGCCACCAAATCTTCTATCGAAATGATCTTCAGGTCAAATTTCTCAGCCACCTTAAGCAGTTGAGGCAATCTTGCCATCGAGCCATCTTCGTTTAGAATCTCAACGAGTATTCCCATAGGTTTCAGTCCAGCCAAACGCGACAAATCAATAGAGGCTTCTGTGTGTCCTGTTCGCCTTAGCACGCCGCCTTTCTTGGCAACTAGCGGAAAAATATGTCCTGGTCTTCCGAGCTCCTCGGGCTTAGTGTTTTCGTCTGTAATGGCTTTAATTGTTTTTGATCGGTCATGAACCGATATTCCAGTTGTACAACCATGTCCGATTAGGTCTACAGATACCGTAAATGCAGTTTGATGCAATACAGTGTTATTATCGACCATCATTTTTAGGTCTAATTCTTTGGCTCTGCTTTCTGTAATGGGCACACATACCAGACCTCGTCCGTGAGTGACCATAAAGTTGATCATCTCTGGAGTAACTAGCTCAGCAGCAGCAATGAAGTCTCCTTCGTTTTCTCTGTCCTCGTCATCTACAACAATAATTACTTTCCCTTTACGAATGTCTTCAATAGCTTCTTCTATAGTGTTGAGTTGTGTTTTTGTATTAGGCATTTCTGGTTTTGTTTTTTGTTTTGAATATTTTTTTGAAAAATTCCTGGATAGGCACCGTAAACTTATCAAGACTCATTCCCTTATCATTGGTTGCTCTATAGGTTAGGAGTATTGCTAATGGTGTTAAAATAATTGCTGATCCCCAAGCACCTAGGAAGGCATCTAGAGTTCCGTCTTGCGCTACTTTCCTACCAAAGGTTGATGTAAAGTGAAAAGCGACGAAAATAATCATCGCAAAAACAATTGGCATACCGAAACCTCCTTTGCGTATAATCGCACCTAGAGGGGCACCAATAAAGAACATCAATAAGCACGAATAGGCGATAGCAAACTTCTCATGCAAAGCAAATTGGTGAGATTTAAGATTTTTTTCTTGGTATAACAAGTTGTGTTTACTTTCAGAGACATTGTATTTTGACCCCAACAAGTTGTTATAGGCTGCCTCAAAGACCAATGCCTTTTGCTCTGAAGGCACGACATTGATTATATTCTCTTTCTCAAAAACTCTTTCGTTAATCTCTTGTTTAGATCTATCTTTTATGAGTCTTCTCTCAGCAGCTGTTTGGAAAGCCGAGGAGGTTCTATAGTGGGTATTGTCGATATATGATTTTTGTTCTTTTTGAATGGCTACTCTAAGCGAATCAATTGTATAAACAAGCTCTGAAGCGTTCAGCAAATCATTGGACTCGTTTTCGTTGCTCGAATCTAGGTCAATGTTTAGCAAGCCCGATAAATCCATATTAATGATATACTTCTCAAAGTCTGCCTTAGCGAATTGTTGCTTATTCCGATCCTCTATTTTGTTAGAAATAATATCTTCGTAGTGATGTCCGTCGTATAATACGAGCTGTAAGATATTAGAGTTATCTTTACTGATTAGCTCTCCTCTTTTGGCTTTGGTTACAGTGGTGTTTTTGCCGTATTTTGTTCGTTTATGAATTATAACTCCTTCTAAGAAACGTTCGTCTTTTCCGCTTTTTTTGTCAACCTTTATATTATATATCCCAACTTCGCTAAACTGCCCTTCGATGATAGCCATAGAGGGTTTTTCTTTGAGGTTAGCTCTGAAGTTATTCACTTTGTATTTGGAGTAGGGTATGACATCATTGGCTATAAAAAAAGCAAAGCCAGAGAGCAATACAATAAAGAAAAGCAAACTCCTAGCGATTCTCTTAAGTGACAATCCTGATGACTTCATTGCTGCGAACTCATAATTCTCACCAAAAGCTCCGAAAGTCATAATTGCTGCTAGCAGAATTGTGAGTGGCAAAATCACCGGAATAAGCGTTGGCATAACATACGAAAGAAACTTGATGACTAGCCATACCTCTAGGCCTTTACCCGCTAAGTCAGGGATAAAAAGCCAAAGTGCGTATAAAATAAAAATAAAGAATAGGATTACAAATACGGTTGTAAATGTACTCAGAAAGCTTGTTAGAATATATCTGTCAATTATTTTCACTTAAAAAATCAGTCCAATCTGTTGATATAATAATTTGGATACTTATTCTCAACAAAGATAAAGTGATTTTCTGACAAAGCTTGGTTTGTCTTGAAAGAAATAATACTTAACTCAGAACGAGTGCCGTCTTTGCTAACTTGTATAATTTGGTAGATGTTTTTAGTTAGGTTGTCAATTCCTAAAAGTATTTCTTTGGTTGGGCTCTTAGCATCGGTCGGCACAAGTTTGACAAACTGTACTTTTTTGCCAGATATTTGCAAAAGTTTATCCCAACTATACGTGTATCCTTTAGTATAGAAAGTCAAGACTTTTGATGGAGAGAATACATTGTCTTTCTTAGGATCATAACTTTCGATAGAGATTTCTTCGTCCTCAGGGATAATGGTGTATTTTTTAGCCCCATCAAACATTTCTGTTGTACCCAAAAAGTTCGACACATATTTGTCACCTTTGATAGTTACATCCCCTCTACTGTCTTGGGAAATGTTTTCTTTGATATTTTTGACAGTATACCTATATTCAATAGAAATATTCTTGTAAGAACCTACCTTTGCAGAGACCTCGTCCAAAAGTTTTTTTGCTTTTTGAGCTTCTTGTCCGTAAGTAATAGTTGAAATTAAAATAAGTAAAAAAGTGCCTATAAGTCGCATTTTAGTTGGAGTTTTGCTCGTTGTTTAAAAATATCTCTAGAGCGGCCAAATCAGGTATAAGTACAGCTCTTGCTTTACTACCTTCAAACTGACCTACAATCCCTGCTGCTTCTAGCTGATCAATCAGCCTTCCAGCACGGTTGTATCCTAATTTCAACTTTCTTTGAATCAAAGAAGTAGAACCCTGCTGAGCCGTAATTACGACCTCCGCAGCGTCTTTAAACAAAGGATCTCTTTCTGAAATATTATTATCAAGACTTATGCCAGTTTCCTCGCCGACATATTCAGGCAACAGATAGGCGTCGGAATACCCTTTTTGATTTCCTATGAATTCGCATATTTTTTCAACCTCCGGAGTATCTACAAAAGCACATTGTACCCTTGTCAAATCATTACCTTGGGTATAAAGCATATCTCCTCTTCCGATTAGTTGGTCTGCACCTTGACTGTCTAGAATAGTCCTAGAGTCAATCTTTGACGTTACTCTGAAAGCGATTCTAGCCGGAAAATTGGCTTTGATAATACCCGTAATAACATTTACAGACGGTCTTTGTGTAGCGATGATAAGATGAATTCCGATGGCGCGCGCTAGTTGTGCCAATCGAGCAATAGGTGTTTCAACCTCTTTACCAGCCGTCATAATCAAATCTGCAAACTCATCCACCACTAATACTATATAAGGTAAAAATCGGTGACCTAACTCTGGATTTAGCGAACGTTTTTTGAATTTCTCGTTATATTCCTTGATATTTCGGACCGAAGCATCCTTGAGCAATTCATAGCGATTATCCATCTCGATACAAAGCGAATTAAGCGTATGAATAACCTTTGTATTATCAGTAATAATTGCCTCTCCTGAGTCAGGAAGCTTGGCTAAGTAATGTCTCTCAATTTTATTAAAAAGAGTCAATTCTACTTTTTTCGGATCGACCAGAACAAATTTCACTTCAGCAGGGTGTTTTTTGTACAGAAGTGATGTAAGGACAGCATTAAGCCCAACAGACTTTCCTTGCCCCGTTGCACCCGCCATAAGCAAGTGGGGCATCTTTGCTAAATCTACCACAAAGGTTTCGTTGGATATGGTCTTTCCGAGCGCCACAGGAAGCTCCATTTCTGCATTTTGGAATTTAGCAGAGCTGATAACCGAGCGCATTGGCACAATTGCTGGATTCTGATTTGGCACCTCAATACCGATAGTTCCTTTTCCTGGAATTGGCGCGATAATACGAATACCAAGAGCAGAGAGCGATAGTGCGATATCGTCTTCTAGGTTTTTGATCTTAGAGATGCGAACTCCGGCTTCTGGAATAATTTCATAAAGCGTCACCGTAGGTCCAACCGTGGCTTTGATCTGAGCGATTTCAATCTTATAATTCTTAAGTGTATCAACAATTCTGTCCTTGTTAGCCTCTAGCTCCTCTTGATTTATTGTTATTCCACTTGTTTTGTAATCTTTCAGTAAATCAATCGTTGGGAACTGAAATTTTGAAAGTTCTAGAGTTGGATCAAACTCTCCGAAATCCTCTACTAATTTTCTGGCAGCTCCAACCTCGATGGTGTCTTCTTCGAACATCTCTACTACAAAGTCATCAGTGCTCTCTATGTCCAAATCGGGTTGATTCTGTGGGTTAACTTTCGGAGGAATTTCTGTAGATATCTGTATTGTAGAGTAATTAGATGTTATAGGCGCATCATCTCCAGGCGTACTCTCTTGCGCAGGTACTGAAACGGCCTTCAGTGTAATTTCGCCAAAATCCTCTTCCTCCTCCGTTGGAGTTGGTAGGGTAACAGTAACTTCTGGAGCATGTGAAGCCTGCTCTTTTAATTCGTCTTCTTTTTGCTGATCAATGGCTTGTTGCATCTCTTGAGACACCTCCTTTTTCTGGTTTTTGACAAAGGTCTTTATAGTGTCAGGAGAAATTCTGACTTTGAAAATCAAATAAATAGCTACTCCTAGAACTAAGAGCAACATTGTCCCTGCCTTCCCAATGAAATCTTGCAAATAAGCATTGACCTCAAAGCCTACTACACCTCCTAGCTCAGGTAGTTTTTCGTGAAAGAAACCAAATAAAACCGAAACTACTATAATAGCAAACATATCCCAAAACCAAGTTTTTTTGAGTTTTGAGATACCTATGTCCAATACTAAATAAACACCGGTGATAAAAAATAAACGTACAAACAAAAAGGACGCTACCCCAAAGCCTTTATAGAGAAATACATCCCCCAAAAAGGCTCCGAATTTACCCAACCAATTATTGGCTTTTTCGTTTCTGTTTACGAAATCTGAAAGTGTACTTTGATCTGCGGCTCCATATATATAATAAGAAGCAAAGCTCAAAAGCATCGCAATCGAAAACAATACGAAGATAGCCCCTAAAAACATCTTGTTTCTAGGATTCCATAACGACTTCTTTTCTATCTGATTTCCAGGTGATTTGGTTTCTTTTTTGACTTTTTTTGCCATCTAAATTTAATTTAAGCAAAAATAGGAATTTTATTCAGGATTTCAGAGGGTGGTTTGTTAAGGCCTTGTTTCTATCAATACAATTACAGTATCGCCTTGAAATAAGGCACATAAATTAGCGCTCCTATAGTAAAAGCAGTAATTGCTGCAAAAGTTACTGCACCCGCAGCGATATCTTTAATAAACCCTATTCTAGTGTGAAATTCTGGATGTATGAAATCAGCGATTTTCTCGACAGCTGTATTTATTCCTTCCGTGGCAAGCACCATTCCGATGGCCATTGTCTGGAACATCCACTCTGTTTTAGTGATCTCAAAAATGAATCCTAGAATCGTAATGACAATCCCCACTGAGAACTGAACCATGACACTGTGCTCAGTTGTGATTAGTTTATAAGCGCCTACGACGGCATATTTAATACTTTTAATTCTACCTGTAAAAAATGAATTATCTTTCTTCATTATTAATATATTGTATATTGATTTCTATAATACTGCTAATGCTTTTTCGTAGTTCGGTTCGTCTGCAATTTCTCTAATTTGCTCAGTATATATCACCTTTCCGCCTTCATCAACCACAACAATAGCTCTTGAGTGTAAACCTTTGAGCGGTCCGTCGGCAATTGTCAGTCCAAAATCACGCCCGAATTTTCCGCTGTCAAAATCTGATAAAGTGATCACATTTTCAAGGTTTTCTGCACCACAAAAACGAGCTTGTGCAAATGGCAGATCTCTAGAAATACACAATACTTTTGTATTGTCTAGGGCAGCAGCTTTTTGGTTAAACGCTCTTACAGACGCAGCACAAGTAGGTGTATCTATACTCGGAAAGATATTCAGAACCAATCGATTGCCTTTGTAGTCAGCAAGGCTAGATACTGATAAATCAGTTTTTACTAATGAGAAATCAGGAACTTGACTTCCGGTCTCGGGTAGGTTACCTATCGTATGAAAAGGATTTCCTTTAAGGGTAATTGATGCCATAAGCTAATAAAATAATAAACTAATATTTAAAGGTCTAAAATTACACTTTATTTTGAGTTTGCGGTTAAATATTCGCCAAATAAATTTTAAAATCAGCGTAAATTTTTACCTTTACCTTTTAAATTTTCATTTATGACACAGGCTTTGACTATGATTTGGAATCCCTCCGAAGGAATCGATTTAGGTTTTTTTATGATTAGGTATTACAGCCTGATGTGGGTAGTTGCCTTTGCTTTAGGATTTTATGTAATGAAGAAAATATTTATTCGCGAGGGTGAATCGCTTGATAAATTAGACTCTTTGTTCTTTTATACCATAATAGCCACCATGTTTGGCGCGAGATTAGGGCACGTGATTTTCTATCAATCAGAGCTATTTAATGAGGATTTCTTAAGTGTTTTCTTGCCTATACGCACTAATCCAGAATTTGAGTTTACTGGTTTCTCTGGACTTGCAAGTCACGGAGCGGCAATAGGGATAATTATCGCGATGTTTTACTACAGCCGAAACGTCATCAAAAAACCTATGCTTTGGGTATTAGACAGAGTTGTGCTACCAGTGAGTTTAGGTGCAATTTTCATCCGTATCGGGAACTTTATAAATTCTGAGATCCTAGGTAGAGCGACGGATTCTCCGCTTGGGATAAAATTTATCCAAGATGAATACACTCATTATCAGATCACTCAAGAGACGGGAATCGCCAACTATAAACAAGCCTATAGCGCTGCTATTAATAATCCAGAATTCGCACCACTTATTGATAGTATAAGTCCAAAACACCCAGTACAACTCTACGAAGCTTGTGGGTATGTTGTAGTCTTTGCCATACTTTTTTACCTATATTGGAAAACCAACGCAAGACTCAAACAAGGCTATCTCTTTGGAATATTTATGATTTTGCTTTGGTCTATCCGATTCTTTGCAGAGTTCATCAAAGAAAGTCAAGGCGGATTTGAAGGCGCCGATCCGTTGTTGTCAACAGGACAATGGTTGAGTATACCGTTTATTGCTTTAGGTCTTTATTTGGTCCGAAGAAGTAAAGAGGCGAAAACCGTCTCTTAGGAAACAGATTTTAACCCGATGATTGAAGCTATGAGTGTGGAGATAAAAAACACTCTCCAGAAAGTTATGGGCTCTTTAAAAATAAATATCCCTACTAACACTGTTCCTACTGCACCAATACCAGTCCAAACGGCATAGGCAGTCCCGATAGGAAGCACTTGAGTTGCTTTGTATAACAAAAACATACTCACCGCCAAAAAACCAAGAAAACCTGTTAACCAGTAGGAAGCCACTGCTCCTGAACTCTCATTTGCCTTGCCTAAACAAGCGGCAAAAGCCACTTCACACAAGCCAGCAATAACTAAATAAATCCAAGCCATTATATTGTTTTGCAGTTTTTTTAGAATCCAAACTCGTCAGTATTCATCTCTATACTCAAAGAATCATTAGAAGTTCTATAACAATCTACCCAATCACTGAGGTTTTCAGGTCTTTCGAATTCTCCTTTTGATACATCTAAGGTTTGGTCTGTATAGCACTTTTTCATATATATTGCCCAAATCGGGAGGGCCATCGTAGCTCCTTGTCCGTATGTAATTCCTCTGAAATGTGCTGCCCTGTCTTCGTTTCCTACCCAAACACCTGTTACTAAGTTAGGCACCATCCCCATAAACCAACCGTCAGATTGATTTTGAGTGGTTCCAGTTTTACCAGCAATTGGATTCGTAAAAGCCCAAGGATGCCCCGTAACTCTTTTATAGGACGGGCCTCCAGAACCGGTAGTTCTTAATCGAGCCCCACTTCCACTACGAGTAACTCCTTCTAGGAGCTTTATTGCGGCGTAAGACACATCTTTACTGAGTACGTCTTTCGGTTCGGGTCTGTTCTCAAAAAGAACTTTCCCATTCTTGTCTTCTATTCTCAAGACAGCTTGTGGTTTTATATACACTCCTTGATTGGCAAACGTACTGTAGGCAGCAACCATATCGTGAACGGTGATTTCAACCGCTCCAAGAGAGATAGCAACTTGTTCAGGAATTTCTGCACTCACGCCCAATTTCTTTGTCATGTCTATCACAGCTCTAGGCCCTACCATATCCATAAGTTTGGCTGAAACGGTGTTTATTGAGTTTGCCAATGCTTTTTCTAGAGTGGTCATCCCGATGTGTTTATTAGAAGCATTCTTAGGTGACCAATCTGCAGAGACGCCCCATTTTCCTCTTGGTATAGTGAAAGGTGCATCGAGTATGCTGTCACAAGGTGATTTATGGAGTTGCTCCATTGCTGTTACATACACAAATGGTTTGAAAGTAGATCCCACTTGTCTAGCTCCCTGTTTGGCATGGTCGTATTTGAAATACTTGTGATTGATACCTCCTACCCAAGTTTTAATATGCCCTGTTTGTGGCTCTACAGAGATCATTCCTGTTCGTAAGAAATGCTTGTAATATCTAATCGAGTCGATAGGCGTCATCAGCGTATCTTTGTCTCCCTTCCACGTAAACAGAGTCATTTCTGTTTTGATGTTAAATGACTTTATAATATCTTCCTCTGACTTTCCTTGTGACTTCATAAGTCTCCAACGCTCTGAATCTTTCATAGCTCGAAGTAGAATTCTATCCGTCTGCTCATCAGACAAATCTACGAACGGTGCATTTTTTCGGCCTTTGAATTGTTCAAAAAACTCTTCTTGCAGATTTGATAAATGTGCTTCTACGGCCTCTTCTGCATAGAACTGCATTCTGGAATCTATTGTGGTATATATCTTCAGACCATCTCTATACAGATTATAGTAACTCCCATCGGGTTTTGGGTTGTCTTTGATCCAACCACGCATATACTCTCTTAGGTATTCTCTAAAATAGGTAGCAATCCCTTCGTTATGTGATTCAGGTGAATATCTAAGTATAAGTGGAAGCGCTTGAAGTGAATCCCTTTCTGTCTTAGATACAAAGTCATTCTTTTCCATTTGACTCAGCACCGTATTTCTACGGTTAGTAACCAACTCAAGTCTTCTTCTTGGGTTGAATAGCGATGGATTTTTCAGCATCCCTACAAGCACAGCACATTCTTCCTTATTCAGTTCTATAGGTTCTTTCGAAAAATAGATTCTCGAGGCAGAACGAATCCCCGCAGCATTATTGACGAAATCAACTTTGTTGAAATACATGGCAATTATTTCCTCTTTGGTATATTGCTTTTCGAGGCGTACGGCTATAATCCACTCTTTGAATTTCTGAAGCATACGTTCAGATATATTTCTAGAACCCTCTTCGTGAAAGAGCAACTTTGCCAATTGCTGGCTAATGGTACTTGCTCCTCCTCTACCTCCTAAAAACACTGCGGCTCTAATGGTTCCTCTTACATCAATACCCGAGTGGCTATAAAAACGCTCATCCTCTGTAGCTACAAGTGCATTGACAAGGTCTTGAGGCAAATCTTCGTAACGTATTGGCGATCTGTTTTCGTCCAGATATAATTTTCCAATCGTCTTGCCATCTGCAGAGATAATTTCAGAGGCTAAGTTTGACGACGGATTCTCTAGCTCTTCGAACGATGGCATCTCTCCGAAAGCGCCTATAGACGCCAGTAGAAATATTAACATTATAAGACTTAGTATTCCTGCGAAGGAAAACCAGAACCATTTCAAATATTTTGAAAAATCAGTAGTAGTTTTTTGTTTTTTAGCCATGTCTTAGTTTGCCTTTTCTATTCTAAATCCAACATCCAAAATACCTTCAAGCTCTTCTACTCCTTCTATCATCCTTCTTGCTCTTTGTGCTTGCTCTATTTTTATGTTATGTACACCAAGTTCTGCGAAGCGATAGTTTTCTTTAAACCACAATTTACTTTCTTTGATATCAGAAAAGCCATTTCCGAGCATTCTTCCGTCGGGAGTAGCCATACTGTATTCTAACGTATCTACCTTTACTGTAGTGCTTGGCGCTTCAATTGAGGTGATCAAAAAAATATTGCTAAACGGATAGTCATTATTTGCCCTTAGCGTTAAGAACAAGTTATAGTCCGTAAGTGTATCTTTGACCTCAAATTCGAAACTTACGATACTGTCCCTGTGCCACGATTTCCCAACTGATGTATACGAGTCAAACACCTGTTTGCTGTCACAGGAAATCAACAATCCAACCATTAGCACTGACAAAACAAAATATTTAAGACTAGTCTTCATTCTTTCTTTGTTGGGGTTTACGAGGTCTATTTTTGTTGTTGTTTGTATTAGTGGCGTTATTAGCCTTTGCGTTTGATTTATTTCTGCTTGGTTTTCTCTTTGAATTTTTGCTGTTTTTTGGAGAATCAAATCTTGTGAGACTTTCTTTTCCAACCATATCCTTGAGTTCTTTCTCACTATTGTCTTTGACTTCCTCTGCATAACTCTCTAGGGATACAGCCTTGACCCCTTTTTTGTTCATTTCAATAATTTCCTTCACTTTTGCAGTAGTGAGTACGTGCCAATTAGCCACATTTTCTTTATATGCAAACCACATCACTTCTTTAAAAATATCAGTTTTCTGACAATGCGCATCACCTTTCTCTGTTCTTAGAATAGTTTCGGTACTCGGAAAATTCTTTAATGCATCGGTGTAAGTATCTAGCTCGTAATTCAGACAGCACTTAAGTTTCCCGCACTGACCTGCCAATTTCTGAGGGTTCAAGCTCAGTTGTTGGTATCTAGCAGCTGATGTATTCACGCTTCTAAAGTCCGTAAGCCAAGTTGAACAACACAATTCTCTACCACAAGAGCCAATCCCTCCTAATCGAGATGCTTCTTGACGGAAACCGATTTGCTTCATCTCAATCTTCGTTCTGAATTCTTGTGCAAAGTCTTTAATCAGCTGACGGAAGTCAATTCTCTCGTTAGCTGTATAATAGAAAATCACCTTAGAGCCGTCTCCTTGAAATTCAACGTCAGAAATTTTCATCTCTAACTTCAAGTACATAGCAATCTCTCTTGCCCTAACTTGTATTTTATCTTCTTTGAGTCTATACTCTGTCCAGACATCGATGTCTTTCTGATTGGCTTTTCGGTATACTTTAGGAAGAGTGTCTTTTGGTCCAATACCTTTCTTTTTCATTTGAATTTTGACCAACTCACCTGTTAGCGTCACCACGCCTATATCGTGTCCTGAAAAGGCTTCAGTTGCAATAACATCACCAATTGATAGAGAAATATTATCTACATTTCTGAAAAATTCTTTTCTAGAATTCTTAAACCTAACCTCAACAACATCAAACTTAGGCTCAGTTACTGCTGACATATTTGACAACCAGTCAAATACTGTTAGTTTATTACAAGAGTCTGTCCCGCAGCTCCCATGGCTCTGACATCCCTTTGGAGGATTAGTGCCGTTATCGGTTGAACAACCTGTGCATGCCATATCTTAGCTTTATTTTTATATATAATCTGGATCTGAGTCCAGATGTAATAATTCATAATTGATTAACACACAAAGATAGTATTTTTTGACAAACGCTTGGTTTATGCAGGACGTTAAATTTAACACCTAAAATATTTTTTAAAAACCCCTTGGAAGTTCTGAGAAATATATTACATTTGCAAACCGAAAACATAATCAAAGGCTTCTTTTGCGTTGATTATGGAATTGCGAAAATAGCTCAGCTGGTAGAGCGCAACCTTGCCAAGGTTGAGGTCGCGGGTTCGAGCCCCGTTTTTCGCTCTGAAATTTTGGGAAGTCTTTCCAAGCTCGAGTGGTGGAATTGGTAGACACGCAGGACTTAAAATCCTGTAAGCAGTAATGCTTGTGCGGGTTCAATTCCCGCCTCGAGTACAAAACGGAAGTCGAATGTAACAATTCTTCTTCCGTTTTTGCGTTTTATCTATCTGCTGATTTCCTATTCGAGAAAAATATAGGCTCAAAGAGGCAGTAGCATACCTACATTTTTTGTAAATTTGTTCCTATGACAACTACGGACACCTATATCAACACGCAACTACATCCTTTAAGGATTGATGAAAGCATATTGTCAGTCCAAGGTTTTTTTGACAGAAATGGCTTCTCGCATTTTCCAGTTACGGAAGAAGGCGTGTATGTCGGATGTCTTTCGGCTGAAGATGCACACACGTTAGATTCTGACAAAGTTATTGGTACATACAAATATGTCTTAGAACCATTCTTTGTCAGAGAACAAACAAACTGGCTTGATGTCATCGAAAAATTCGCGCAGAATGAAACAGACATCATGCCAGTTTTGAGCCAAGAAAACACCTACTTAGGCTACTACAGATTGTTTGATGTGGTGCAGATTCTAAACCAAACCTCATTCCTCAGAGAGCCTGGAGGAATTATTGTACTCGAAAAAAGCACTACGCAATATTCTGCAATCGAGATTGCTCAGATCGTAGAGAACAGCAATCATAAACTCTTGGGAATGTTTGTCACTAAAATTGATGACATGATTCAGGTGTATATAAAAGTAAATGCAGACAACTTAAACGAACTCTTACAGAGCTTCAGACGCTACGGTTATGAAATAATATCTGAACACTCTGAAGATACATACATCCAAAGTCTAAAAGATAGACTCAACTATATCGAGAAATACCTCAACATTTAGCCTCTTATGAAAATAGCCGTTTACGGACAATATTACGAACCCAACTACGACAGCATCTTGTCTGAGATACGCTCATTCGCTAAAGAAAAGAGGATCGAAGTCAACTTTGAGAAAAATTTTCACCAGCTAATATGCGCACAAAAGCCTTTTGAGGCTACTACCTTTTCGACCTATGAAGAACTAGATGCTTCTTATGATGCTTTTGTCAGCATTGGAGGCGACGGAACTATACTTAGAGCAGCTACTTTTGTACGTGATTCTGGCATTCCGATATTAGGAATTAATGCTGGACGACTGGGTTTCTTGGCAAGTATTCCTAAAGAGCGTGTGTTGTATTATCTTGACTTAGTTTACAAAAAAGAGTATAGCCTTTCAAATCGTACAGTAATTGGACTTGAAACTTCAATTAATATTCCCGAGTTAGAAGACATCAACTTTGCGCTCAATGAAGTGAGTATCAACAGAAAAGACACCACTTCGATGATTGTAATTGAAACTTATTTAGACGGTGAATACCTAAATTCATACTGGGCAGACGGACTTATCATCTCAACGCCAACGGGCTCAACGGGATACTCTTTGAGTTGTGGCGGACCGGTCTTGTTACCTGAGTCTAAAAGCCTAATCATTACGCCTATTGCACCACACAACCTAAACTCTAGACCCATAGTAATTCCTCAAGAAACGGAGATTAAACTCAAGGTCTCTGGTAGGGAAGAACAGTATTTGATTTCGTTAGACTCAAGGATTTTTACTATTTCTAACGACAATGAATTGACTATCAAAAAACAAGATTTTGACATCAATATGATTTCGTTTAAGGACAAAACGTTCTTGAATACCCTGCGTAAGAAACTCCTTTGGGGTGAAGATACCCGTAACTAATCGGGTTTATTTGTTGGCAAACTTCTTTACATCCTCTTCAGAGATCTCTTGACCTCCTAAGATAATCAATCTTTCTACTACATTTCGGAGCTCTCTGATGTTTCCTGTCCAGTCTAGGTTTTTGAGTAAGGCTACGGCATTAGGCGAGAACTCTTTCTTAGCATTGCCCTGTTCAGCGGCGATCTTTGCTGCAAAATGTTCAATCAATAACGGAATATCATCGCGTCTGTCGTTGAGCGCAGGCACTTGAATTAGGATAACCGCTAGTCTGTGGTAGAGGTCTTCTCTGAAGCGACCTTGCTCGATTTCCTTCTTCAAATCTTTATTGGTTGCTGCGATAACTCTTACGTTTACTTTGATTTCTTTATCTGCTCCTACTCTAGAAATAGTGTTTTCTTGCAAAGCTCTGAGCACTTTTGCTTGGGCAGAAAGTGTCATATCACCTATTTCATCCAAGAATAGTGTTCCGTTGTGGGCAACTTCAAACTTCCCTGCTCTGTCTTTGATGGCTGATGTAAAGGCTCCTTTGACGTGTCCGAAGAGTTCACTTTCGATGAGTTCAGATGGGATTGCCGCACAGTTCACCTCTACAAATGGCGCGGCAAGGCGTTCGCTTTTCTCGTGTAGCCAATGCGCTACTAACTCTTTCCCTGTTCCGTTGGCGCCAGTAATCAAGACTCTAGCATCTGTTGGCGCTACTTTTTCTATAACTTCACGAATGTGATTTATCGGTTCACTCTCACCAATCATCTCATAGTTTTTGCTGACTTTACGTTTTAAGATTTTGTTCTCTGTGATGAGTTGCTTTTTGTCTAACGCATTTCTGACAGCGGTGAGTAGCCTATTTAAATCTGGTGGCTTAGAGATATAATCAAAAGCACCTAAGCGCATGGACTGTACGGCAGTCTCTAAGTCGCCGTGACCAGAAATCATAATCATTGGTGTTTCAGGCTTGGTTTTCTTGACAGCTTCGAGTAGTTCTATACCATCGAACTTAGGCATTTTGATATCACATAGGATCAAATCATAGTCTTCTTTCTTGACTTTCTCTAAAGCCTCTAATCCGTCAGCTGCCTCATCAATTTGATAGGTTTCGTTTTCTTCTAAAAGGATTTTGCTAAGTACTCTGCGAATAGTTGCTTCGTCTTCTACGATTAGGATCTTTGACATAGTATTTGTGAATTATATATTGGTGAAACAGCCTCTTAAAACAAAGTCTAAAGTTACTGAAATTCTCTGACAATCTTGTATGATGCAAGCCTAGTATGCCTCGAATACCATTAAGGGATTCACAACAAGTGACTTTATAGACTATTTATTCTAACTCTAGTTGTATGGCTTCCCAGTCTTCAAGGAGCTGTTCTAGTTCTTTCTTTTTATTTTCATATGCAGTAAAGAACGACGAATCATTCATTAGTTTCTCATAGTTTTGTGCCAATTTGAGGTCTTCTTGTACGATTTGTTTTTCGAGTTGTTGGATGTTGCTCTCTACTTTGCTCAACTTGTTTTGGAGTGCTTTCTTTTGTTTTTGCTCTTCAAAGGAAAGGTTCTTTTCTTGTTTGGGTTGCACTTTCTGTACTACTTCTTTCTTTTCAATCTCTCGCATGTTGTCGAGTTTTCGTTGTTCTAGATAGAAGTTGATGTCGCCTAAGTACTCGTTAATCTTTTGGTCTTTGAACTCATATACCACATTAGAAAGACCCTGAAGGAAGTCCCTATCGTGGGAAACTACTAGTAGAGTACCTTCAAAACTTTGCAATGCTGCCTTAAGAACATTCTTCGACTTGATGTCTAAGTGGTTGGTTGGTTCGTCCATTACCAGTACGTTGATGGGTTGAAGGAGCATTTTGCAAAGCGCCAATCTGTTGCGTTCTCCTCCTGAGAGGACCTTCACCTTCTTGTGTACATCGTCACCCCTAAAGAGAAAAGCACCCAACATATCGCGGACTTTAGAGCGGTTACTGTCTGTTGCAGCATTCTCCATGGTCTCTAATAGCGTGATTTCTCCGTTGAGGTAGTCGGCTTGGTTTTGAGCAAAGTACCCGAGCTGCACGTTGTGTCCTAACTTTATAGTGCCTTCGTAGTCAAATTCGTTGACAATAGCTTTGATTAAAGTGGACTTCCCTTGTCCATTTTGACCTACGAAAGCAATCTTGCTCCCGCGTTCAATCAATAAAGAGATGTCTTTTAATACCTGTTTGCTTCCGTAGCTTTTAGAAACATTCTCTGCTTCTATGACTACTCTTCCTGGGGTTACCGATGTCGGGAAAGACACACTCATCACTGAGTTATCGTCTTCATCGACCTCAATCCTCACGGTCTTGTCGAGTTTCTTAATGAGTGATTGAGCCATAGATGCCTTTGATGCCTTCGCACGAAACTTCTCTATCAGCTTCTCGGTGTGCTCTATCTTCTTGTCTTGGTTCTTTTGGGTAGCCAACTGCTTGTCTCTAATCTCCTGACGAAGCGTTAGGTATTCAGAGTAAGGTTTCGGGAAGTCATACGCCTTACCCAAAGAAATCTCTATAGTTCTGTTGGTCACATTGTCCAAGAACATCTTGTCGTGAGACACAATTACGACCACTCCGGGGTAACTCCTAAGGAAGTTTTCCAACCAAATTATGCTTTCGATATCCAAGTGGTTGGTAGGTTCGTCTAATAACAACACGTCATTGTTTTGCAAAAGTAGCTTAGCTAACTCAATACGCATACGCCATCCGCCGGAAAAAGTATCGGTGAGTTTGTCGAAATCTTCCCTTCTGAAACCGAGCCCTAAGAGGATTTTCTCTGTTTCGCCCACGTAGTTATACCCGCCTATTATCTCAAAGTGATGCGAAACATCGCTAAGTTCTTCGATGATATCCATATAGGCTTGGCTCTCATAGTCCGTACGGGAGGTGAGTTGATCATTAAGATTTTTGATTTTCTTCTCTGCAGCGATGATCTCCACAAAGGCTTCGTAGGCTTCTTCCAGCACAGTTCGACCTTTAACAAAGTCAATATCTTGTTTTAAGAAGCCGATGCTTATCTCCTTTTCTGCGGCAATTGCACCTGTATCTGGCTGTAGTTCTTTGGATAATATCTTTAGCATTGTAGATTTTCCTGCGCCATTCTTTCCTACGAGTCCGACTCTATCTCCTGCTCCGAGCCTGAAGGTTATTTCTTCAAATAAGTACTCTCCACCGAAAGCGATTGATAAGTTGTGTATGTTCAGCATTATTAATATTGTATATGTTACAGAAAGGGCAAAGATAATATTTTACCTTTGCATTAAATTTAATTCCTTCAATTACCATGTTTAAAAAAGGTTCTAAACTCAATAGTATCGTAAAAGGGACTTGTCCGCGCTGTCAAGAGGAGCGCATGTATGTCAGTAGAAACAGCTTTAATATCCTAACAGCAACCAAAATGCACAGTAATTGTGGTCATTGTGGGCTTAGGTATATGATAGAGCCTGCCTTTTTTTATGGTGCGATGTACGTAAGTTATGCTGTAGGTATCTGCTTTGCTGGGGCAGCTTTTGTGTTGAGTCAGCTGTTTTTGGAGGCGTCAATGACCACATCAATAATCATTATTATCGCAACTCTTGTAGTGTTTTATGGCATAATTATGCGTATATCTAGAAGTATCTGGATTAACATGTTCGTATCTTATGACCCGAAAGCTCGTGGCGAAAACGCGTGATGCCTCTTATTGTCTGAGTAGTCTTTCTAATAAGTACATATCAACTTCTGAGTTTATGGGCTGGAATTCTTTGTGTCCTTGCTCTTCTATACGGTCTGTAAAGAGTATTCCGTTGAGGTGATCAATTTCATGTTGGAAGATTACTGCCGTATATCCTTCTACTTTCTCGGTATGTTTCTTTCCTTTTCTGTCGAGGTATTCAATTTCTATAGTATAGTTTCTATACACATCATCCATTATTTCAGGTATTGATAGGCAGCCTTCTATTCCTTTCCTGATGAGTTTAGAACGCCAAATTATCTTTGGATTGATATACACCTCAAAAGGTTCTTCTGGTTTATCAAAGCGTTGCACCCAAATAACATTCCTATTGACGCCCACTTGTGGCGCTGAAATTCCCACTCCGCCATCTGTAAGATCTGTTACAGTTGCGTACATTCTATCTATAAGTAGGTCTAGATCTTTGGCATACGGGCTGATGTCTCGGGAGATTGACTTCAATATATTAAGATCTTCTGTTACATTGGTTTGTAGCACATACATCTTTTCTTTGGCATTTCCTTGACGTATGATGGTTCTTTCTTCACTTATAAAACTCTGTGCAGTAACTAAAAAAGGAAATAATGATAACAACATAAGTGGATTCTTTCTTCTATTATTAAACATGAACATCAGGTGATTTATTGGTATTATACTTATACTTTTAGATTACGAATATAGTCCGAATACTTTATTCCTTTTGATTTACAGAATGCAACATTGAAGCCTTTGGCCGAAGCAAAGCCCAATTCGTTAGCCAATGCTTTAATATTATATAGGTAATACTTCTTTTCGATCATATGTTTATCAAGGTAATCAAACCGACAATCGTTGATATATTGAGTAAATCCTTTGTGTTTATGACTTTTGATTACACTTGAAATGTATTTCGGATTGGTCTTAAACTTAGTTGCAAGATACGTTAAAGTAATGCTTTTTTTCAAATAATCTTTATTGAATTCAAAGCGTTCTAGTTGTTGTAATATATGATTAGTAACCTTCTCATTCACAACAATCTTGTTAGTTTCTGCCGTATTTTTCTGTGGATTTCCTGCACTATATACTACACTCAAGGCGTTCAGCAAAGGCATAGAAGCTCTATTTTTACGTCGTAATTGCTGATTTTTGTATGATACAAAACTGATAAGTAGGATGGATATACCTATAATAATACTTGCTATCCACTCTACATAATGTTGTATTTTGTGTTGTTCAGCCAAAGACTTCTCGCTCTCTTGGATGGAAAGTAAGAGTTTCTTATTGTCATACTCCTTATAAACCTTGTTTGAAAGCTGTTTGTATTGTTTGTCTAATAGGCTATTGTTGTTAATAATCTTATTTAGATAATAGAGTTTCTCATCAAACTTGCCTTCTTCTTTAGTTTTGTTTGCCAAGTAAGTATAGCCTTCATTCAGGTCAGGCAGCACAGTTAAGGTAGCTATTGATAGCGAATCGGCTTTAAGAAAATAGTTAGAAGTCTGTTGGTATTGGGCTAATTGTAAGTGATTCTTTCCCAACAACACATATGCCGAAAGCTGTATATTCTCGTTTTTGTAGGTCTTTTCTAATGCTAAAGCTTGGTGCAAATAGGTTATCGACTCGTTATATTGTGCTTGGTCATAGAGGTTCACCGCCTCTGAATAAACGAAAAACACTTCTAATTCATCGAAAAGAAGTGTCTTTGTAGTAGTAATACCTTTAGTATTTATAGCCGTGCATTTGTCAAAATCACCCAATTGATTGTAGCATAATCCAGTCAAGTGTAGGGATTTTAAGTAGTATTTGCGGGCGTTCTCGTGGGGATGTTTTTTAAAGAAGTTAGCGCATTCTGATAGCATTTCTAGTGATTCTTCGTAATCTTTAAGCAATAATTTCACCGAAGCTATGCCGTATTTCACTTTGTGTTTGAGGTATTCATCAGTGGTTGTATGGCTATAGTCGTAAGCTTGTAGGTAAGATTCTAGGGTCTTAGTCCAATTGTTTTCCAGCTGATACAACTCTCCTTTGTCGAAAAACACGTTACCAATGATTTTATTATCAGCGGTTTGTTGAGCCACAACAAGCGCAGAGTCAATATAAACCAAGCGATTCTCAGGATTTTCAGACCAATACGCCAACTGCGTATAAGCTTGTACTAAGTCTTTGTATTGAGAGGATTGACGTGCGACTTCCTTGGATTTTTCTAACAAACGAAGCACTTCTAGTGTGTCTTTTGGTATGTTGAGTAGGCTACGAACCTCAATATTTTGTGGGAGATTTCCCTTATAGTGCCTGTCAACAGGCTGTGCTTGTAGCAAAGTTAGTGTTAGTAATTGGACAATAATAACCAAACTCGTTCTCAGCATTAGCGTATAAAGTTGAAAGACACGCTAAAGATATTAAATAAATATAATAAATAACCAATAAAACCATTTTTTACTTTAAATAAAAAATTAACCCAATAAATTATCAAAACAAGGCATAAGCTCACTAAAACAAAGCGATAATTACAGTTTTTGGATTGGAAAATTCACGAAAATACACATATACAATTTGATAATATCAAGCCACTTGTGTACTTTCAACACGTTAAATTTCTTTAAATCAATACAATTCCTTAACCAAAGGATAACTTAAATCTAAACAATTTTATTATTAACCCTAATTTTATTTATTATGTCAATCAAGTACAAATTAACCCAGAAAGGCGAGCCAGGCGTGCGTGGCGGCGGTACAAAGAAGTGGTATGCTACTATGGCTACTGACGGTGAGTTGACCATTGATGACCTTACAAAGTCTATCGAAAGGTTCAGCGCACTAAGCGAAGCAGACATCAGAGGCGTGATTATTGCCCTTGAAAATGTAATTCAAGACGCATTGGCAAATAGCAAGATTGTGCGTTTGGAGAAACTCGGAAGCCTGTATCCGGGAATTAGTAGCTCAGGAACGGACAAAAAAGAGGAGTTCAATGCCAAGGCGAATATCCGTAGAACCAAGGTAAATTACCGACCAGGAAAGCGCATCTCAGATGCCATTAAAAACGCTGGTTTCCAACGTGTAGAATAAACCTTGTGTGAAGTCACTAAAAACCTTGCGTGAAGTTGTCCAAAACTACGCGTGAAGTTGACCCAAACCACGCGTGAAGTTGACCAACTTCACGCGTGGTTTTTTAAGCCCAGTAACGACAAGGGTTACAGAGGACAATTATCTTAGTAAATAGCGTCTGCGATGACTTGCTGTATTCTACTTCTGATGTTCTCTCTTGACAAGAGATTAGGCGCGTTAGCGTCAGGGAAAGTTCGGTTGGATAAGAACACAAAGATGGTCTCTGTTATGGGATCAGCCCACGCCATCGTACCCGTAAAACCAGTATGTCCAAAGCTGTCCATAGACACACAATCGCAAGTAGGTCCGTTTTTGTCGCCCGTAGGTTTGTCAAATCCTAAACCTCTTCGGTTCTTCTTCAGGTCATAATAGAGTTGGTTGAACGTATTGAACGCCTTTTCAGGAAAGTAACGTTCCGTTCCATAGTTGCCTTTTTGTAGGTATAACTGCATCATCTTCGCCACATCAAGTGCGTTTGAAAACAAGCCCGCCTGCCCGCCAACACCGCCTTGCATCGCTGCCGCCATATCGTGAACATAGCCTTGGAGGAGTTGATGTCTGTAATACGTATCCACTTCTGTCGGCACAATTTCGCTTATATCAAACTTCCGTAAGGGGTTGAATGTGGTTCTATTCATCCCAAGACTGCTGTAGAATTGCTTCTCTACTAGCGCATCAAGACTCATATTTGCCTCTCTTTCGAGGTATTCTTTAAGGATAATAAACGGAAAATCAGAGTATTTGTATGATTTCGCACCGAGTTTAGAGTCGGCAATTTGTTGCAACATTACCTCTGAATATCCCTTTCTGAGAAAGAGATTATCGGCAACTTGGTCAGGAAAGTCTTCGCTGTATGTGGTGCTATAAAAGCTTTCGCTAGGCAACTTCGTGAGACTATCCAAGGTGGACTTGTAGAAGGCTATCCACGGAATAAAGCCAGAGTTGTGTGTCAATAGCTCTTTGAGCGTAATGTCCTTCTTGTCGGATTGCGCAAAGACAGGCAACATTTCACCCAACTTTGTGTTGAGACTGAGGTTGCCGTTTTCGATATCTTTGACCAGTATAGGCAAGGTCGCTAAGATTTTCGTGAGAGAAGCCAAGTCATACAAGTCGCTGTTCTGCACGGCTACTTGGTTGTCATAGGTATGAAAACCGAAAGATTTTTGGTAAATCACCTTGCCTTTTCGAGCAACAAGCACCTGCATTCCGGGTGCAATCTTCTTAGAAATCACCTCTTGGGCAATCATATCTATATTGGTTAATACCGCAGTGCTCATCCCGACATTCTCAGGAATATCAAAGCCCAACCTGTTGATTCCCTTAACTTTTAGCCCTTCGCCAACCGAAAAATCCTGATTGATCGACACAGGCAACCTGCCATTCGCAGCATTACTTCCGAAGATAAGTTGTGCCGCAACCTCTTGTCCGACCTTAGAGTTTTGGTAGGCTAAGATAAGTCCTTCTATGTTTTCAAAGCTTTGTATGGGCAAAAGCGCATAAGGCTTCGCAAAGACAGACAAGATTACATTGTTAGTCCTAGCGATTTCATAGAGCCAAGTGAGCTCCTTGGTAGTGAAGTTGTGGTTCCGCCAAGCCGTTGCGTTTGATTTGTGATAGCCAACAATTACCGTAGTATAGCCTTTGAGTTGGGTGATTAAATCGTCTAAGTGACTACTTTCTACGACAGTAACCTCCGTGTATTTGCGTAGCGTTTCGACAAAATCTGCCCCGTCATCATCGCCAAGCTTGACATAGGCAATCTTCTCTTTGTCGAGTTCTTTTATCGGAAGTAGCTTATTTTTGTTCTTGAGTACGGTCATAGCACCCTCCATCAACCTATAGTTCAAGGCATCATCCGCTGGGTGGTTTAGGTCATTATACAGATTGTCAAGGTCGATAGGCGCATAATCCGACAGCCCTGCTTTGTATTTGTACTTCAAAATCTTCTTAACAGAATGCTCCAATCTCTCCTCGGACAAGGTGCCATTTGCCAAGGCTTCTTTGAACTTCTCGATAGCCACCGGCACATTCTCTGGGAAGAGCAGGATGTCATTGCCCGCTAAGAACGCCTCCAAATCGATTTCGCCAGGGCTCTTAAAAGCGCTCGCTCCCTTCATATTTAGTGCATCAGTGAAGATAAGTCCCTTAAAGTGTAGCTTCTTTTGCAGCAAGTCTGTTACGATTTTATTTGATATAGAAGAGGGATAACCCTGTCTTTCTTCGATAGCAGGCACGCTTAAGTGCGCCACCATTACGCTTGCGAGACCTTCTTTAATGAGTCTCTTGTACGGATACAACTCCACCTTATTCATCCTTTCTAGGCTATGGTTGATAGAAGGTAACGTATGGTGTGAGTCTTTATCGGTATCTCCGTGTCCGGGGAAGTGCTTCGCTGTAGCGAATACTCCGTTGCTTTGGATTCCCTTTGTGAGAGCAATTGCCTTTTGGGCAACGTTCTCTGGGTCTTCTCCAAACGAGCGGTTGCCTATAATCGGGTTCAACGGATTAGTATTCACATCGACCACAGGGGCAAAATTAAAGTGGATTCCCATGCGTTTACTGTGTTTCGCCATACGCTCGCCCGCTTCTTCTATCAACGCTAAGTCCTGTATAGCACCCAAAGTCATGTTCCACGGAAAGGCATAGGTAGAGTCCAATCGCATTGACAATCCCCACTCGGCATCAATCCCTACGAATAAAGGCACATTAGCCTTCGCCTGAAAGCGGTTGGTCAATCGCGCTTGACGCACAGGTCCGCCCTGAAAAAAGATAACCCCGCCAATGTGTTGATTCACGATTAATGAGTCAATGCTACGTGCATGTGCCTCATTCTTGTTAGAGTATGCCGCTACCATAAACAACTGTCCTAGCCTTTGCTCAAGTGACATTTGGTTATACAAACTATCGACCCAACGGCTTTGTCCTTCGGTTGTAGGGAAGAATTGCTGTATGGTTTGCGCTGCATAATGTGTAGAATCCGTTGGGATGCTTATAGTTGATTGGTTTGATTTGCTCCGTTTATCGTTGGTTTTGATTACACCAAAGCCAAAAAGCAGGAACAATCCTACCGCACCTATAATACCTAAAAAGTATCTCATCTCTCTCCTCTTAATTTAAACGAGGCTAAATGTAAGTAAACTATTATAAAAATGAAAGCCAGAAAAGGTTAATAATTCAGCCCTTAACCTTGCCTTACATACGGATGACTTCCTCCAAAAACACTGATGGCTTCACTTAGAGTGAAGCCATCAGTAAACAAAGCAAAGCCTTGAGTTGTATTAAAAGAAGCGGTTGTGCCAGCTTTCGTGTGCGGGAACTTCCCAGAAATCTTGAAACTCTCCGAGTGTATTCACGAGGTTATTGAACACGATTGTGTCTTTGGTTACGGCTTTTTCTTTCGCCATTTTCTTGAAGTCAAGCAGAGATTTATAAGCGACGAACTCACCTGTCTTATAAGTTACGTTCATCTTGTCTAATAAGTCAACGCCATATTTTTGTTCTAAACTCTGTATAAACCGAACTGATCCGTCAATAGAACAGCCTGAAACTTGGAAGATCTGTTGGTTGACCGCCAAGACAATAAAACGATTATACCTTATAGTATAGGAGCCTTGTAGCTCATCGCCGTGTGCTGTCCAGTCTTCGACGAAGGCTTTGACGGCTGCGTCTATTTCGGTTACTTCTTGGTCTGTAAACTTTCTGTTGGATTGATAGATCCAAACGCGGGTGTCTTCTGGTAATGTATCAAAGGGAACTAACATCTTTATATCGTATTTGAAGGCTGTTAAACAATAAATGTCTGACAAAGATACAAACGAAAAAAGAGTTTTAGGTCTTTGTTGGGCTACTAATCAGAAAACTTAAGTATCTAAGATAGTATCAATGAGTAATCAGATATTATTAGGGCTATTGTTTCACTATCTTGTGAGTCTGGCTCTTTTTTCCATCGGTAATTCTTATAAAATACATTCCTTCTGGCAATAAACTAATATCTATACTTTGTTTTGAAGTTGCATAAATGAGGCATTTACCCAATGTATCATAAATACTAATTTCAAAGCTTTGTGAAATAGTACTCTTTATATGAATGATATCTTGTGTTGGGTTTGGGTAAATCAAATAGTTATTTTCGGCAATGTCTTGCACACCTAAGTCATCAACAGTAAATTTAGCTATAAAAATATTCTTATTTATCATTCCATCTACATCTGTAGTAACAAAATCTTCCTGCCAAGCTCCTTCTGTTGTCATATTACTTGGACTTGCGGATGTTCCGATAAGATAAAAACTGTCTCCATTACCGCTAGGAACTGTATGGCCATCACTATCATTATTATCTGCTCCATAATAAGTGCCATATATTTTAGTAGTTCCGTCTGAGGATACTTTGGCGACAAAACAATCTATATGAGCATTTTTTTCAATTTGAAAACCGTTACTTGTAGCGATGTCGCTTATCCCATCTGTAGCGCCTGAAATATAAATATTCCCTGAAGAGTCATGACTAAGTCCATTCGTTTGTCTCCCAGAAAAGCTTCCTCCCGGATCTGTATTCAATAAATTACCTATATAGGAACCCCATAACCGCTCACCGGAATCGGAGAAATGGATAACAAAATTTACACTTCCTCCTGTTTTAGTGGATTGAAAAGAACTCTCTGTACCTATACCATTAATGCCTGCAGTTCTGCCTGACAGATATACACCGTTAGAAGTAGCAGTCACAGCCTTGAAAGCCATACTATTAGTACCCCCAATACCCCCAAACGGCGTAATACTGGAAACGTCTCCTGTGTTGTTATAGGCGCTAAAATAAGTACTCCACAAGCGGCTTCCTTCAAAAGAAAACTTAGAGAGGAAAAGACTCATTCCTAAGCCAGTAACTAATGTAGGTTTAACTTCTAGAAAAGATCCCGGAGTACCAAAATAAGTAACATTGATTTGTTGTAGATCTCCTCGATCCCAGCCTGATATGTATAATCCTGTTCCATTTATTGAGATGCCTGTAATCGGAGTGTATCCTAACTCTAATACATTGTCAATTTCTGCAATACCATAATAAGTTGCCCATATACGATATCCTGTTTTGCTAAACTCCGCAATAAAGTTATTGATATAGGACTCATTGTTTTCTACATTTTCTGTAATCGTTTCCTGAAAACTTCCAGGTGTAGTAATATTTGTTTTGCTTAATGTTCTGCCATACAGATATATGCTGTTGTTGTATTCCGCTAAAGAAATTATTTCATCTTCACCTTCTCCTCCAAAATAGGTGTGCCAATTTCTGTTGCCGTTTTCATCAAACGAAGCTATAAATCCATCAGACGACCCATTCAAAGAAGTTTGGTGGGTATCTGTGGTAGCCATTCCGCTACTATTCGTTTTTCCGACCACATATACAGCATTTCCGTCAGCTCCTATGTCTGTAATCTCGTCATCTCCTGTTCCTCCATAATAAAAAAACCAGATCAATTGTCCTTCAGGAGAAAATTTAGCTATAAAACCGTCCCATTCTCCTCCTCCAGAAGCATACTGATAGTTGTCAGGATTGATAATAGTTCCTATAAAGGTGCTGTTTTTCGCTTTTCCTGCTAAGTATAAATTCCCCCGAAATTCAGTACTACCAGATATCCAAAGACCACCGTCTCCAAAATAAGTAGCCCATTCCCGTATATAATTTTGAGAAAATGAAGTATGCAAGCTTCCTAGAGCTATAAGTATAAATAAAATCTTTTTCATAATTCAATCGTTTGAATAATTAATAACACTACGATACCATGTTAATTAAAAATGATTATTAATCGGCTATAATGTAATAAGTGTCTCCAATCGGAAAATACTCAACAGACAAGCCCCAATACACATCATAGATATACATAAAATCAGCAAACCCAACCTCTCCTACATTACCAGAAAAGGAAGTAGATTCAAAATTGAATTTGAATTCCCCAAGAATATGTGTGCTTCCAAATAAAGTTTGGGCTAATGCAGGTGTTGTTTGAATCCAAGGAGATGATGAGGTTGCCATCCGCTGCCACATATTAAATCCGGAATCAAAAGGAAAGCCTGTGGATGTTGAGTAGGTGTATATCCCAGAACCCACTATTGTGTAGGTTGAAGTTCCGCTTGTTTGCACCATAGGATATGGATTTGAAACGCTATTTATAGCTATAATATTAAAACCTAAATTATACGAGGAATTGTTGTGAATTTCTATGTTCCCACCGTAACTTAAAGGGAAACATAATGCTAATAATAATATAAGAAACTTTTTCATAATAATTTAATTTTCAGGAGTGTTTAATTCGTTCATTCTTTCAGAGTATAAAGTAAGTGCTTTGCCAAAAATAGCAGAATTACCTATAGCTTTGTCATAGGTTACTTTATTAAAGTCTAAATATTCTTTAGAAGCTTCAACCAGCATGTTTTCGTATTGTTGTTGATTTATGTTGTGTCTATGCTGATTTGCTTCATGAAGTTTAGTTCTGAAAACAATCATATCTTCCGTGCGTAATTTTTCGGAAGTAACCAATCTTTCTCTAAAAGTAACAGAGCTGTTGTTTTCTGTTACACCCTTTGTTTCTTCAGTGTTACACGAAAAAAGTATAACAGACAAGAAGATCATTAAAATAGAATTTATTAAAAAATTTATTTTCATAACATTCTGTGGTTCCAGTGCTTTATTGCTTAAAGGCTGCAGTTTTTGAACCATTTTTTCCAACCTTAAATACAAAGTATCGTAGTTGTTATATAAAAACAATCGAAAGATAGTTAATTTTTTTTACAGACACTCAAATACAACTCCGCTATATGCAGAAAAAAAAGATAGCTCTCCTAACAATAAAGTTTTACATATTGAATACTACTTCTATTAAAAACTCATCTTAAAACCATATGTTTATAGATACATTCTCTGTATCTATCTTTCTTCTTTTGCACATTAAAACAATAAAAGTATATTTGCTAGATCATACAAAAAGCTTTATTATGAAATTATTAGAAGGCAAGACAGTCATTATCACTGGAGCAACCAGAGGAATTGGTAGAGGAATCGCTTTATCTTTTGCACAACACGGAGCCCAAGTGGCTTTCACTTATAGTTCGTCAGTGCAAGCTGCAGAAGAACTAGAAAAAGAACTTACAGCGCTTGGCGTCAAAGCAAAAGGATACCAATCAAATGCAGGAGACTTTGATGAAGCCCAAAAGTTAGTCGATGAGGTCGTGGCTAGCTTTGGTACTGTAGATGTGCTTATCAACAATGCGGGCATCACTAAAGATAACTTGCTTATGCGCATTTCAGAAGACGATTTTGACAAAGTTATCGAAACCAACCTGAAATCTGTGTTTAATATGACCAAAGCCGTGCAGAGAACCATGCTCAAGAATAGAGCTGGATCTATCATTAATATGAGCTCAGTAGTCGGAGTAAAAGGAAACGCAGGACAGACCAACTACGCTGCTTCAAAGGCAGGAGTGATTGGCTTTAGCAAATCAGTAGCCTTGGAGCTGGGTTCTAGAAACATCAGATGTAATGTCATCGCACCAGGTTTTATAGAAACTGAAATGACTGAAAAGCTCAGTCCAGAGGTAGTTGAAGGTTGGAGAAACGCTATTCCTCTAAAAAGAGGTGGTACGCCAGAGGATGTGGCTAACCTATGTGTGTTCTTAGCATCGGATATGTCAGCCTATATCACCGGACAAACCATCAATGTCGATGGCGGGATGTTGACCTAAAAAGCCTTTACTTTATACCACCTACAAACAACAAGGGCGTTACCATCTGAGTAACGCCCTTGTATTATTTTGGGCTAAACCATCTGAGGAACTTCCAGCAAAGTTACGCTGACCAGCCCGTCTTCATCGATCTTTTCGAGCTTGATAGGTTGAAGTGTATTCGCTAAATATGGATTCCAAGGTGCTTTGACTTTGACGTAATTCTCTGTAAACCCGTGAATATAACCTTGGTGGTTTTCGTTTTCAAACAACACTGTCTTGGTCTTTCCGATTTGACTCTCATAGAAAGCTCTTCGTTTTTTTACGGACAATCCTCTGAGCATTTTGCTTCGCTTGTTTCTGACATTCATCGGTACAATGCCTTCCATATCTGCTGCAATCGTATTGTCTCTTTCAGAATAAGTAAACACGTGTAGATACGAAATATCCATGGCATTTAAGAAATTGTAGGTATCTAAGAAATGTTCGTCTGTTTCTCCCGGAAAACCAACGATTACATCTACTCCTATACAAGCATCCGGCATTACTTCTTTGATTTTATTGACACGCTCAGTATATAATTCTCTCAAGTAACGTCGTCGCATTTTCTTGAGAATATCGTTACTCCCCGACTGCAACGGAATATGGAAGTGCGGTACAAAGGTTCTGCTCTGGGCTACAAACTCGATTGTTTTGTCTTGAAGTAAGTTTGGTTCTATTGACGAAATCCTAAGACGCTCGATGCCTTCTACCTTATCCAAGGCTACGACTAAGTCATAAAAGGTGTGTTCGTGCTTTTTGTCGCCCATCTCTCCTTTGCCGTAATCACCTATATTTACTCCCGTAAGTACAATTTCTTTGATGTCTTGTGCAGAAATTTCTTTGGCATTCTGAAGCACATTCTCTAAAGTATCACTACGAGAAATCCCTCTAGCCAGCGGAATGGTGCAGTAGGTACACTTATAATCACAGCCGTCTTGCACCTTCAGAAAAGCTCGAGTTCTATCACCTACTGCATAACTTCCTACATAAAAGTTTGCTTCTTCTATCTCACAAGAATGTACTTCGCCAAAATCATTTTTAGATAAATCATTCAGATAATCAGTAATCTTGAATTTCTCAGTAGCACCTAAGACCAAGTCAACACCGTCAACAGCAGCTAATTCCTCAGGTTTGAGTTGAGCATAACAACCTACGGCTGCTACAAATGCCTTATCGTTTTTCTTGAGCGCCTTCTTGACAATTTGCTTGAATTGCTTGTCTGCATTCTCGGTTACTGAACAGGTATTGATGACATATATATCTGCTTTTTCTTCAAACTCAACTCTGTCAAAGCCTTCACTTTCAAATTTTCGGGCAATAGTAGAGGTTTCTGAGTAATTTAACTTGCAACCAAGTGTATAAAAAGCAACTTTTTTGGGTGTATTTATCATGGGTATTTACATAAAAAACGGGTCACAAATTTACGTACAATAAATTAGATACACAATCATTCGACTTGCCTGAATAGACTCATATCCAAAAGATTAAATTTGAATTACAGCTACCAATACTGCTCTTAGAAGCTTTTTTTTAACAGATACTGGGTTGTGCAATCAAAAAATCATGTTAAATCACCTTGGAAAATGACCGAAACTAAGTACTTTTATAGCTCTTTTTAAAACACCTTAATGGACACGAAAATTCTAATCATTGGCGCTTGTGGGCAAATTGGCACAGAGCTTACCTATCATCTAAGAAAAACATACGGCGTAAACAATGTAGTGGCTTCTGATGTCAGAAAGCTAGATAACGCTGTTGTAAATGACGGCATATTCGAGGTAGTCAACGCTTTAGATTTCAACCAAATTCAAGAACTAGTAGAACGATACAAAATCACAGACATCTATCTGATGGCTGCTTTACTATCGGCTACTGCTGAGAAAAACCCTGCTTTTGCTTGGGATTTGAATATGAATTCGCTCTTTCACGTCTTGAACTTAGCCAAAGAGAAGAAAATTAGAAAGATTTTCTGGCCATCGAGCATTGCTGTTTTCGGACCGACTACACCAAAAATAGACACACCTCAATATACTATTATGGAGCCTTCTACGGTTTACGGCATAAGCAAACAAGCCGGTGAGCGCTGGGCAGAATACTACCACAATATTTATGGTGTGGACGTGAGAAGCATTCGCTATCCTGGGCTTATCAGTTGGACTTCACCTCCGGGTGGTGGCACCACAGATTATGCCGTTGAGATTTACCACAAAGCCTTAGAAGAAGGAAGCTATGATTGTTTCTTATCAGAAGACACAGGACTCCCGATGATGTATATGGATGATGCGATTAAAGCTACTATACAAATTATGCAAGCTCCAGCAGAGCAAGTAAAAATAAGGTCATCTTATAATTTGTCTGCCGTATCTTTTACGCCTAAAGAAATTGCCACTGAAATCAAAAAACACATTCCCGAGTTTACTATTTCTTATACACCTGATTTCAGACAGAAAATCGCCGATAGCTGGCCCGCAAAAATTGATGACCGACACGCTAGAGAAGATTGGGGCTGGAAGCACGAATTTGACCTGAATAAAATGACAGAAGTGATGCTCAAAAATCTCAAAGAAAAATAAAATCCAGTCATTTTACGGCAAAATGTACCTCAAAACAAAGAGAAGCACTGCTTAGGTGCTTCTCTTTTATAATTTTTTATAGTTTCATTAGTACCTCTTTGGGTCAAAAAACTTATTTTTGTTTACTTAACTATCTTTTGAATGGCCAGGAAAGTTGTCATAATTCCCACTTATAACGAAATCGAAAACATCGAAAACATCATCAGGACTGTTTTGGGTCTGGATACTCTTTTTGATATTTTGATTGTCGATGATAGCTCTCCTGATGGTACTTACCAAAAGGTTCAGGAGCTACAAAAGGAATTCCCAAGCAACTTATTCTTAGAAATTCAAACCAAGAAATCAGGATTAGGAAAGGCTTATGTACACGGATTTAAGTGGGCTTTAGCCAAAGACTATGACTATATTATTGAGATGGATGCTGATTTCTCGCACAATCCGAATGATTTAGACAAACTCTACCGCGCTTGTGCAGAGCGAAACGCAGCAATGTCTATAGGTTCGAGATATCTTACGGGCGTGAATGTCGTGAATTGGCCGCTCTCAAGAGTGTTGTTGTCTTACTTTGCCTCGGTTTATGTGCGGATTATAACCGGGATGAAAATACACGACACCACCGCTGGTTTTGTTTGCTACAAAAGAGAAGTCTTAGAAAGTATTGATCTAAACAAAATAAAATTTGTGGGTTATGCCTTCCAGATTGAAATGAAATATAGGGCTTTCGCCAAAGGTTTTTCATTAGTTGAAGTGCCGATTATATTCACAGACCGTACGCACGGCACTTCTAAGATGAGTAGCAATATTATAACCGAAGCTGTGTTTGGTGTAATTCTCTTGCGAATCAGAAAACTTTTTGGAGTATTATAAGACTAGAACTTTTGAGAAAACAACCTGATTATTCTTTGATTATTTTTTTAGTCTGAGTTAGATTGCTTCTAATATCTCTTATTCTAACAAAGTAAACTCCTTTTGATAAATGACTTACATCAAGGCTTTCTATGTTTTGATTACCTGTTTTATGAAGTATTTTCTTTCCAACAACATCAAAAATACTAATTTCAAAATCTGAATTGAGATTGCTCTCGATATAAATAGTATTATGGGCAGGATTTGGATATAAAGCAAAGTGATTCTCAGCATTATCTTGTGTGCTTAAATCATCAACAGTAAATTTAGCTATAAGAATATTCTTCTTAGCAAGCCCTTCTTCATCTATGTATATAAGATCTTCTTGCCATGCACCGCTAGTTGTCATACCGCTCGTACTTAAGGTAGTCCCAACCAAATAAAAACTATCACCACTACTAATAGGAATGCCCCAACCATCTGTTTCTTTGTCATTACCTCCATAGTAAGTGCCATATATTTTGGTCGTGCCATCTGCCGATATTTTAGCAAAATAAAAATCACTGCTGCCGTTTTTTTGAACCTGATAGGCATCTGTTGTTGGAATATCTGATACAGTAGCAGTAGAACCTGAAACATAAATATTACCTAAAGCATCAGAACTTAAACCACTATAAATACCCGGTTCAGACCCTGCTAAACCATTTCCTAAATAAGAACCCCATATACGTGTTCCCACATCTGAAAAATGTATTACAAAGTATGCAGAAGCTCCTGTTTTTGTAGGCTGGAAAGCCCCTATCGTGCCTACTCCTTGAGTTCCAACAGTTCGACCTGACATATAAACTCCATTTGAAGTAGCTGTTAATGATCTGGCAAATATCACACTCCCACCTCCTATAGAAGGAGTAATACTAGTTGGAGTTCCTTGACTGCTATAAGCATTAAAATAAGTGCTCCACAAACGATTACCATCAAAAGAGAATTTAGAAAGATAAAGACTCATTGCATTCACCGCAGGCTTGATTTCTAAAAAAGCTCCCGGAGTACCAAAATAAGTAACATTGGCGTGTACTCCTGCATCCCAACCAGAAACATACAATCCTGTATCATTTATAGCAATACCAGTAACAGGTGTACGTCCATAGTCTGAAGGAAGAGAGAATATTGTAGCGATACCATAATAAGTTGCCCAAATACGCTGTCCTGACTTACTAAATTCTGCAACAAAACTATTGACATAATCCCCAGTATTCCCATCTGCTTCTATGGTTTGCTGAAAAGCACCTGAAGTAGCAATGCTTGTATGGCTTGTCGTACGGCCATATAGGTAAATACTATTGTTATGTTCTGTTAATGAGGCGATCGAATCCGTACCTTCTCCTCCAAAATAAGTGTGCCATTGCAGACTTCCATCTTCGCTGAAAGCAGCAATAAAACCATCTGTTGCTCCGTTCAATGAGGTTTGGTGTACTCCTGTAGTAGCCATAGCTTGACTGGACGTGCTACCGACTACATATACAGAAGATTCATCTGCAACGACGTGATTGATTACGTCGTCCCCATCACCACCATAATACGTAAACCAAATTAATTGTCCTTCAGGAGATATTTTAGCAAGAAATCCGTCCCACTGCCCTCCTCCGTAGTCAGATTGATGACTTAACTGACTGATGAGGTTTTGTGTTGTATTAGGGCTATCTGTGGTTTTGCCTGCTATATATACATCACCTCTAAATTCAGTACAGCCCACTATAGAAAGACTGTTATCGCCAAAATAAGTGGACCAATCTCTTTGGTAAGCCTGAGAAAACACGACTTGAAGTCCTGTTATTGTAAATAAAATGAGTAGAAAGTTTTTCATGATTCGATTTTTTTTAAAATTAAAAACTACGATACTTTTTGTTTATTATTTTTAAATTTAATCAAAAAGAATAAAAACAACTGCAAAATAGCTACATTTTCATAAATATACAAACTCAATTATATTTATTGAAAAAATACTGTGAAACTACTGTGAAAACAACACTTTAAAAGTAGTTCAAAATATCGAAAAGACTTTAGCTTAGTAGTTCTAATCATCTCGTATAATTCGATGTTTAATTAGTATTGTCTGCTTCAAAAAAAAATAATTATTTTTATCGCAATCAAAACTAAGTGTACCTTTGTCAAAAATAAACTAGAATAATGCCTACCCTACTCATTAAGAATGCGAAGATTGTCAACGAAGGAGAAATTTTTGAAGGAGATGTCCTTATCCAAGGAGAATTCATTTCAGAAATTGCCAATCAAATAAGCGTTAAATCCTCAGAATGGAAAATCGTTGATGCAGAAGGAAATTATCTCATCCCAGGGATGATTGATGACCAAGTGCACTTCAGAGAACCCGGGCTTACGCACAAAGGAGATATTGCTTCAGAGAGCAAGGCTGCTATCGCCGGAGGAATCACCTCATTTATCGAACAACCCAATACGGTTCCGAATGCAGTAACCCAAGAATTACTCGAACAAAAATATCAGCTTGCCGCTCAAAAGTCATATGCGAATTATTCGTTTATGATGGGCGCAACCAATGACAACTTAGAAGAAGTACTCAAGACAAACCCAAAGAATGTAGCAGGAATAAAAATGTTTTTAGGTTCATCTACCGGAAATATGTTAGTCGATAATCCTGAGATTATTGAAAACATCTTTTCAAAAACAAAAATGCTGATTGCTGTGCATTGTGAAGATGAAACGACTATCAAAAATAATTTAGTCCACTACAAAGAAACCTATGGCGAGGATATTCCGGTGTCTTGTCATCCGAAGATACGAAGTGAAGAAGCTTGTTATCTATCGTCATCCAAAGCTATCGAACTAGCCAAAAAAACAGGTGCTCGACTGCATGTCTTTCATGTTTCGACAGCAAAAGAAACAGAGTTATTTACGAATAAAATTCCGTTAGAGAAAAAACAAATTACAGCTGAGGTCTGCATACATCACCTCTGGTTTTCAGATAAAGATTATGCCAAAAAAGGAAACTTTATCAAATGGAATCCTGCCATAAAATCAGAAAAAGATAGAGACGAACTCTGGAAAGCCGTACTAGACGGACGTATTGATGTGATTGCTACAGATCACGCACCACATACCTTAGAAGAAAAATCAAGAAAATATTCAGAAGCTCCTTCAGGAGGGCCACTCGTGCAACACGCATTGGTAGCGCTGTTTGAAGCGCATCTGCAAGACAAGATTTCAATTGAGAAAATCGTTGAAAAGACTGCACATAATCCTGCCAAGATATTTAACATCCACAAAAGAGGATTTATCAAAGAAGGATATTATGCCGATCTCACAATTGTAAACACACACCAACCTTGGAATGTATCTAAAGACAACGTTTTATATAAGTGTGGATGGTCTCCGTTTGAAGGCACCAACTTCAAATCAAAAATTATGCATACTTTCGTAAACGGATCTCACGTGTACCAAAACGGAAAGTTCAAAGAAGAATTGGCCGGACAACGATTGATGTTTGATAGAGAATAGATGAAAAAAATACTTACTTTTTCGCTGCTTATACTTTTGCTTTTGGGCTGTACTAAAGAAAAAACCCAAAAACCTGCCAACCTCATCCCTGAGGATAAAATGGTAGAAATCCTCTATGACATCAATTTACTTCAAGCACTCAGGAATACAAACTACTCCGTATATACTCAAGAAAATATCAATCCAGAAGAATACATTTACAAGAAATACAGCATTGATAGCCTACAGTTTGTAGAGAGCAATCAGTATTATATTACGGATGTTGATAACTACGAGAAACTGCTAGACAAGGTTATCGCAAAAATCAACGACGAAAAGACAAAATACAATTCAGACACATTGCAGGTCAAGCGTCCTAAACGAACGATCGTTTCAGATTCCACTGCAAAAAAATCATTGTTTTTTACACGTCAATAGTTTTCATCTTATTTACAGAGAAATCCCCACTCCTTTTTGGCAATACTATTCATAATCAGTAATTTTACTACTTATTATTCGATGAATTATGTTCAGAAAATCACTCTTTTCGGCTGTTTTATTACTCGTACTGACTTCGTGCATCAGCACTAAACTCAGTATTAAAAATATTGATGACAATGCCACTCGACCAGAAATGCTTGACAACACTACGTATAAACTCACCAAACAGGCAAAAGACACCAGATATGGTTTTGATCAGGATTATCCTGTAAACCTTGGTTTTGGATTATTACATCAGCGAGAATCTAATAAAGAAAAGTTCTTAAATGCACTTCAAGGTCCTGAAGGTCAAAAGACAACTTATACACACAACGGAAATTGTTGTCCGTTCCCCACAGACAAAAGTCAGCTGGGTAGTGGTATGCTTGATATCTATTTAATCACTTGGGAGGGAAATTCAAAACCAATTGAGCTTTACTTGAATATCTACGAAAAAGGAGAAGTGCTTATTCCGATTGGGCTTAGGGCTAGAAAATAAAAGCACAAAAGCCTTTGGCTAGAAGTAGCTATTTTAATTATAATCCGTATTTTTACATTTATTTCAAACACACACCATGTTTTCGAAAAATCAGATCACTTTTGGAGTTATATTCCTAATCGTTTTTATAGGTATAATGATTTACTCTTACATCAAAGACAGAAAAATGCACGACCAGCTCTATAAAGGTAGAATATGGGTATTAGTGGCTTTTTTAGGTTTTATAGCGCTGTTATTCGCAATCAAGAAATTTTTATTATAATAAGATGAACAAGAAGGCAATACGTTTTATCGTTGGTTTTTTAGTCTATTCAATTTTGTATTTCATCATCAGCTATTTTTTTAAAATATCTAGCATGTGTTTTGAAGATCTTAGAGAATGGGAGTGCCTGAAAACCTCTTTAATTCAGACTACTTTTTTTGGCCTTTTTATGATGTTGCTCGATGTCTTTGTACTCAAAAAATTCATGGGCAATAAAAAGGCAAACAAACAATAAAAACACACAACACAATGAAACTATATTCGATAGAGAGTGGGAATTTCAAATTAGACGGTGGCGCAATGTTTGGCGTGGTACCGAAAACCATTTGGAGCAGAACCAATCCCGCTGACAACAATAACTTGATTGACCTTGCTACACGTTGTCTTTTGATTGAAGGTGGCAACAGGCTCGTACTGATTGATACCGGCATGGGAAACAAGCAATCTGACAAGTTTTTTGGCTATTATTCGCTTTTTGGAGATTTTACTTTAGAGAATTCCCTCAAGAAACACGGTTTTTCTAAAGATGATATTACCGATGTATTTATGACGCATTTACACTTTGACCACTGCGGTGGAAGCGTAGATTGGAACAAAGACAAAACAGGTTATGTGCCTGCTTTTAAGAATGCAAAATATTGGACCAATGAAGAGCATTGGCAATGGGCAACTGTGCCTAACGCTAGAGAAAAGGCTTCTTTCTTGTCTGAAAATATTCTCCCGTTACAAGAAGCTGGACAACTGAATTTTATCCAAAAAGCACACCCTACGAATATACAGACTGACTCAGAGTTGGGCTTTGGAATATTTTATGCCGACGGACATACTGAAAAGCAGATGATTCCGCTGATCAAATACCAAGGCAAAACCATCGCTTTTATGGCTGATTTATTGCCAACAGTTGGGCATTTGCCTTTGCCTTATGTGATGGGTTATGATACGCGCCCCTTATTGACCTTGGCCGAAAAAGAGAAATTCCTGAACAAAGCTGCAGATGAAAATCTGTATTTGTTCTTAGAACACGACGCACACAACCAAATCATCACCGTGCAACATACCGAAAAAGGGGTGCGACTCAAAGAGAACTTCAGCTGTGAGGAATTGTTTTAAAGTTTTCTAAAAATGTTTAACCCTGCTATTATTCTGAAAAATTATACACATATTTGTACTAACTTATTCTAAAAATGAACAACATGAGATTTACAAAACCTGTTTTTATATCCGCTTTATTGGCATTGGCGTTAGCCGGATGTAGTACAACAAAAGACAAAGTAGCTTTCTTAGACCTTACGCATCACCAGCCTATATCTGTTCAAGGTGCTGTTAAGAAAAGTGCTAAAATAGAAGAAACAGACCTACAACGCTGGAGTCATCTAGATATCGTCAGAGATAGCATACCTGGAATGAGTGTAGATAGAGCCTACACAGAACTGATCAAAGACCACAAAGGAGCTAAAGTCATAGTTGGTATTGTTGATTCAGGCATTGATATTAATCATCCGGACCTTAAGCCTGTGGTATGGACTAATCCTAAAGAAATTCCAAACAACGGCAAAGACGACGACAAAAACGGATTTATAGATGACCTACACGGATGGAACTTCTTAGGAGATGCCGTTCACGAAAACTATGAGTTCATTCGTTTGCTAAAAAAACGAAACGATGGTTCTGCTGATTACAAAAGAGCAGAAAAAGAGTTTGAAGAGAAAATGATGGAAGCTAATGCCGGAAAACAACAGCTTGACTTCTTTATGAGCTTAGAACCAAC
>CAZRCB010000006.1:1645-39774 GCA_964598455.1 uncultured Flavobacterium sp. | reverse complement strand
ATGGAAAACACCACTGCCACTATTTTTTCTCAAAGTTATGTAGTAGATTCGATTGGTTTTAACGACAGAAACTACGTCAATGTCAACGCACACGAACTTGCACACCAATGGTTTGGCGATTTGATTACCGCTAAAGAAGGCAAGCACCATTGGCTACAAGAAGGTTTTGCTACATACTATGCGCTACTTGTAGAGCGAGAGATTTTTGGGGATGATTATTTCTATTGGAAACTCTACGAAAACGCTCAGAAAATTGAACAAGCCGCAGCTTCTGAGACCAATCCCATACTGAATGCAAAAGCCAGCACCTTGTCTTTTTATCAAAAAGGAGCTTGGGCTTTACACGCCATGCGAGAAGGCATGGGAGCTGATAAATTTCGTTTGGCTGTTAAGAATTACTTAAACAAACAGGCTTTCGGGAATGTAGAAACTGAGGATTTATTCAGAGAAATTAGAGCTGTATCTGATTTTGATTGTGAGGAATTTAGCAAGAATTGGTTAGAAACTACGGTTTTCCAAAAAGAAGAAGTCTATAGACTTCTAAAGAAAAATAGTTTTATAAAAAACTATATCGCACTTCAAGAAAAGCCACTTGACATAGTAAAAGACAAAAAGAAAATAATCAAAATACTAAAAGGCAAGGCTTATCATCCTATTAAAGAATTGGTAGTCTATCAACTCGCAGCACTTCCGTTCGAAAAGCGTAAGTTTGTGTTAGAAACAGCACTCCAGACCAATGAAGTCAAAGTAAGACAAGCGGTTGCAGCAACCTTGCAGGAAATTCCTGAGAGTTTTAGAACTACCTATGAGACCTTGCTTGAAGACAACTCTTATATCACCAGAGAAATGGCGCTTTTCAACCTTTGGAATAGCTTTCCAGCACATAGAGAGCACTATGTGAAATTGTCTGAAAACTGGATCGGTTTCGAAGGGAATAACCTCGAGGTTTTACACCACACACTTTCATTCATTACTGCCAAATCTCAAGAGCAGCAAATCAAAGACTACATTGCATTGCTGAACCTGTCGGGTACAAACTACGATGCTGTCACCAGACAAAATGCCTTGGAGAATTTGATGCGGCTAGGCATCAATTCAGATGAGATCTTCAAGAGTTTAGCTTATGGTATTTCGCACCACAGCTGGAGATTTGCCCAATACTGCAAAGGGAAAATACAGAAGCTCATTGAGGAACCTGCACACAAAAAAGTGCTTGAAGAGGAGGTTTTGCCCCAGCTTCCATTCAAGCAAAAAACAATCTTAGCAAGGTTGTTGAAAAGCTAAAATTTGTTGTAATAAGTAGATCAGAAATTTCTGTATTTCTTGGTTTCTTCAAACAGATGCTCCATTATTTTGACGTCTTCTTCTGAAAGTTCGACATGTCTTCGGCTCATCACTACTCTAGCTACTTCTAGTGCTTTTTTAGGCAAATAGGTCATAAAACCAGAAGCGCCGCCCCAAGCAAAACTCGGCACAAAGTTTCTCGGAAAACCACTGCCAAAAATATTAGCTGAAACCCCAACTACAGTTCCGGTATTAAACATAGTATTGATACCACATTTGCTGTGATCGCCCATCATCAGTCCACAAAACTGAAGTCCAGTCTTCTCAAAACGCTCAGTTTCATAGCTCCATAACTTTACTTCTTCGTAGTTGTTCTTCAGGTTCGAGTTGTTAGAATCAGCCCCAATATTACACCATTCTCCCAACACAGAATTCCCTAAAAAGCCATCGTGACCTTTGTTAGAATAACCCATCATAACCGAATTATTAACCTCACCTCCTACCCTACAATGCGGGCCAACCGTAGTCGCGCCATAGATTTTAGTAGCTAACTTTACTTGTGCTTCTTCTCCCAAAGAAAAAGGACCTCTGATGACAGAGCCTTCCATAATCTCAGCATTTCTACCGATATAAATAGGTCCTGTAGAGGCGTTTAGGGTTACGAATTCCATTTTTGCACCTTCTTCAATAAAAATATTTTCAGGGGCAATTACGTTAACTGATTTTGGAATTGGTTCAGAATCTCTTCCTTCAGTAAGCAGCACAAAATCAGCTCTTAAGGCCGCGTCATTCTTGGCAAAAATATCCCAGGTATTTTCAAGAGTCAAACATTCGCCTTCAAAATCGATGATTTCATAAGTATCAAAATCAATCTCTTCTTGGGTATCCGCAGCATAAAAAGCGATGATATCCTCTCCTTTTAGTATCGCTTGATTTTCTTTTAAGTTTTTGATTAAATCAGTCAATTCCTCTGTAGGTAAATAACTAGCATTGATAAGTATGTTTTGCTCGGTCTCTACCATCGGGTATTTATCTGATAGATAATCTTCTGTAATAGTGGTCGTTGTACTTCCTAAATAGGTTTCCCACTTCTCTCTAATAGTGAGTATTCCGATGCGAATATCTGCCACAGGGCGTGTATAGGTGAACGGCAATAAGGCATTTCTTCTTGGTCCGTCAAATAAAATATAGTTCATTTTCAATAAAAATTTATGAAAAACAAATATAGTCTTTTAATTTTAAAATTATATCTGATTTTTGTTTGATAAATAGCCCATATAGCTAAGTATTCATCGAATAAATAAAAATCCTCAATAATAGATTTCTTTTTTCTCAAGGGATAGAATTAGCAAATAAATAGCTAACTTCGTAGATATAAATTATATTCTATAACAGACTAAAACTTTTATAAAATCATGCAAATTAAATCATCTGAACTCATACTTAACCCTGACGGAAGTCTGTATCACATCAACTTAAAGCCTGAGAATCTTGCGCACGACATAATTTTTGTGGGCGACCAAGATAGAGTTGAAAAAATCACACAATTTTTTGATGAAATAGAATTTTCTACTCAGAAAAGAGAATTCAAAACCCAAACCGGAACCTATAAAGGTAAACGTATTACGGTGATGTCAACAGGTATTGGTCCTGACAATATTGATATTGTAGTCAACGAATTAGACGCTTTAGTAAACATTGATTTAGCGACCAAACAACCAAAAAAAGAATTGACTTCGTTAAACATCATCAGAATCGGAACTTCAGGTTCGCTTCAAGCGGATATTCCAGTAGATAGCTTTGTAGCTAGCGAATACGGACTTGGTCTAGACAATATGATGCGTTCTTATTTAGTGGATACGATTGCCGAAACAGCCATTGAAGATGCTTTTATAGCACACACTAATTGGGACCTTAGAAAAGGAAGACCATACGTAGTGAAAGGAAGTGAAACTTTATTAAAGCGCTTTCACAGCGACAAAACCTTCAAAGGATTTACCGGAACAGCCGGTGGTTTTTATGGCCCACAAGGAAGAATCTTGCGCCTAGACATCCAAGACAGAGAACTCAACCACAAAATGGATAATTTTGAGTTTAAAGGTATCAGAATGACCAATCTAGAAATGGAAACAGCAGCTATCTACGGATTGTCTAAACTACTAGGTCACAATGCCTTAGCACTAAACGCAATCATCGCCAACAGAGCCAACGGCACTTTCAGTAAAGACCCCTATAAACCTGTTGATGAATTGATTCAATATACCTTAGAAAGCCTAGCGAAATAAGACATATTAGTAGATAAATTAGCAGTAGGGATGAGTCAAATACTCATTCCTATTTGTTTTAAAAAAATCACAATTTTAATCCTTGTGCACTGAAAATAATTAGGTAGCCTATTTATTCATATATTTGCAAAAAAATATTTTAAAATGACAGAAAGTGGAAAAATAGAACTGATGTGCCCAGCTGGTGATTTTACTTCGCTGCAAGCTGCTTTAGACAACGGAGCAGACTCAGTTTATTTTGGAGTAGAACAACTCAATATGAGAGCAAGAGCAACCATCAACTTTACGCTTGATGACTTAGAGGAAATTGCTCGAAGATGTAACGAAAAAAACGTGAGAACCTATCTTACGCTGAATACAATAATTTATGATCACGATTTATCCATCATAAAAACCCTATTGGACAGAGCCAAAGAGGCCAAACTTACGGCAGTAATCGCAATGGATCAAGCGGTAATTTCGTATGCGAGACAAATCGGGATGGAAGTGCATATTTCTACCCAAATCAACATCACTAATATCGAAACCGTTAAGTTCTATGCACTTTTTGCCGATACTATGGTGATGAGTCGTGAGCTGAGCATTAGCCAAATCAAAAAAATCTGCCAACAAATCGAAAAAGAACAAGTCAAAGGACCTTCTGGAAAATTGGTTGAAGTAGAGATTTTTGGACATGGTGCTCTGTGTATGGCTGTTTCAGGTAAATGTTATTTGAGCTTACATTCGAGTAACTCATCTGCTAACAGAGGTGCTTGCAAACAGAATTGTAGAAAAAAATACACCGTTATTGATCAAGAAACAGGTTTTGAAATCGAACTTGACAATGAATACATGATGTCTCCTAAAGATTTATGTACGATTGATTTCTTAGACCAAGTGGTTGATACAGGCGTAAAAGTACTTAAAATTGAAGGAAGAGGTAGAGCACCAGAGTATGTAGCTACGGTGACTAAGTGCTACCGAGAGGCTATTGATGCTATCGCAGATGGTACTTATTCTAAAGAGAAAGTAAGCGAGTGGATGGCACGTCTAGAGACGGTGTATAACCGTGGTTTCTGGGGCGGATATTATCTAGGTCAGGAACTTGGAGAATGGTCTGGAGACCCAGGATCAAGCGCTACGCAGAAAAAAGTATACATCGGAAAAGGAAGACACTTCTATCCTAAAAACAATATTGCCGAATTCTTAATCGAAGCTTTTGACCTGACTGTTGGGGATAAAGTACTAATTCAAGGACCTACAACAGGTTCTCAGGAAATGATTATTGAAGATATGCGCGTAGATCAGAAAGAAGATGCAACTAAGGCGACTAAGTCTGATGTGGTGACCTTCAAAACTGAATTCAGAATTCGTGCTTCTGACAAATTATATAAAGTAGTTCCAGCATAATGGTTATAGTTACCCTACAGAGAGATAAATGCATCGGCTGTAATTACTGTGTCGAGTTTGCACCTGATTATTTCAGAATGTCAAAAAAAGACGGCAAATCAGTATTGCTAAGGTCAGTTGAGCGAAAGGGTTTTCATACCATAAAGACCAACCTGTCCGAGGCTTTTGACCTCTGTGACAAAGCCGCTAAGGCCTGCCCGGTACGGATAATTTCGGTCAAGGAAGTATAACAATTATTTATGAAGAAAGCTGTCTCAAAAGACGGCTTTTTTTATGCTTTTTTAGGAGGAATATTTTTATTCAAATCGAATGGCTTTGACAGGAGAAATCTTAGTTATGATATACGACGGAATCAAAAGCACGCCCAAACAGACCACAATAGTTCCGACATTAAGCAGTATAACATAACTCCAATCGAGATAAATCGGAACTTCGTTTACGTAATAACTCTTTGGATCTAGTTTGATGAATTTAAAGTATTTTTGGACTAGGAGAAGACTAATTCCGATAATATTACCCCAGAAAAGTCCTCTAGAGATCAGATAAAGTGCGTTGTACAAAAATATTTTTCTGATTTGCCAATTATTAGCACCCATTGCTTTAAGAATTCCGATCATCTGTGTTCGCTCTAGTATTAACACCAAAAGCGCTACGGCTATATTGATAATCCCAACGAGTAGCATCAGGAAAATAATTAGATAAATATTCGAATCGGTGATTTTTAGCCATTCAAAAATATTGCTGTATTTGCTGATAATGGTTTGAGAATCTAACGTCGATGGGGTTTGTTGGTGCACCTGTGCTCCTACTTGGCTGATTTTATCGAAATCATCTATAAACACCTCAAAATTACCTACCTGATTGGCATTCCATCTATTCATACGCTGAAGATGGCGAATATCACCAAAAACTAAATTAGAATCAAATTCTTGAAAACCTGAGTTATAAATCCCGACGATTTCAAACTGGCGCAAGTTGGGTCTTTCGGTTGGGTCTTCTTTTAGGAAGTGAGAGGTGAATTTATCACCAACTGCAAATTCTAATCTTTTGGCCAAAAACTCTGAAATCAATACTTCTGCATTTTCTTTTTCGCCACTCAGATTGGGGATTCTTCCTGCAACGAGATATTCTTCAAGATTTTCGAAGCGGTAGTCTGAGCCAACGCCTTTGAGGATAATTCCCTCAAAAGTCGTTTCAGTCCTGATGATTCCTGCCTTTGTTGCTACAGCTTGAATATGAGCAACCTCTGGAACTTCAGTGAAATTTGGATAAAAATTCTGGTTTTTATCGATTGGCATAAGACTAACCTCAGACTGGTTGTTATCATAATTAGAGATAATGATATGACCATTAAATGCCGCAATTTTCTCGCGAATTTTCTGCTGAAGTCCTATACCAGTGGCTACTGAAACAAGCATCATAATAATTCCCAAAGCAATAGCGATGACAGCAATACTTAGTATCGGACTTGAAATCCTTGCTTTTTCGTGCTTGTCTAACGTAAGTCTTTTGGCGATAAAATAGGATAAATCCACTGCTAAATCGGTTGTGTGTGTAAAGGGTTTATAAAGAAAAAAAAGTTTTAGACATCAAGTTTACTTCTTTATCTTGTTATAGAAATAATTGTTTAGCCACCACATAAAAGTTGCAAAAACTACTATCCCGAATACACTAAAGATCACTAATTTTACCAATGTCGTAAGACTAAAGAAGGCTTCGACCATAGACGTACCTTTAAAAATATCCATCAACGCCATCAGCACAGTAAGAAAGACGCCGTATTTCAGCCCTTGATTCAGTGCATATCGGAGTCTTCCTTTTTCTTTTATCGTCTGCCAATGCTTAAAAAACTGATAATCATTCATGTTTTACGCTATGATTTAAGCTTCATTTTGTGAATTTTCTTCTCTCTGCAGCTGAATCTTTTTAGCTGCATTGTTTAGTTGAGATAATTTACCTTTCCAACCCTCAAGTTCTTGTTTGTGTCTTTCGATATTCTTATTAACTTCAATAACAAAAGGATTATTGTCTTTCACGCTAGTGATAAACATCACGTTGTTTTCTAGTTGGAGTATCTCATTCTGAATTTCATCAATTTTTTTAGTCAAAAACACGCGTTCTGAATTTAGTTTTCTCGCATCATCAGCCTCAACCAGATTTGACAAGTGATTGTTGTATCGGATGGCGTCAGTTTCTTTTTTGCTCAGGTTTAGTTTTGAGAATAGTCCGTCGAGGATTTTGTTGAATTTTATTTCTACATGACGTTGACCATAAGCTACTTTACCTAGCCCTTTCCAGGTTTCTATATGTGACTTTATTAGATCTAAGTCTGCTTTGTGCACTCCTGAGAGTTCTAAGTTCTTAAGGGTTTCTAGATAGTCTTTTTTCTTCTGAAAAGCTTCTGCTTCTGCCTCACTAGACTCATTTCGTTTTTTATGTAAACGGTCAAAATAGTGGTTACACGCGCCTATGAATTCCTTCCAGATACTCGCAGATACTTTTCTAGGGACGTGACCTATGCTTTTCCACTCCTCTTGAATTTGCTTCATTACAGCGGTTGTATTGGCAAAATCCTCGCTGTCTTTAAGCTCATTTGCTCTGTCAATCAGCGCTTGCTTTTTGTTCAGGTTTTCTTGTTGCTCGTTTTTAATGTTTCTGTAGAAGGCATTCTTATTGACATTGAATTTTTTAGTAGCTTCTCTTAACTTTTCCCAGAGCTCACCTCTTTTTTCAGCTGGAATTTTTCCGATTGCAAAATACTCTTCTCTTAATGCTTCAACTTGTTGAATTAGCTTCTGCCATTCTACGTGGGAATTCACTTTATTTTCAGCAATGTCCGAAATCTTAGCTATCACCTCAAGTTTCTTTAAATAGTTATCTTGTTCTTTAGCTCTTTGTTGCTGGTAGAAAGCCTCTCTTTTATCGTGTATTTGCTTAGTAATAGTGCTAAATTCATTCCAAATTTCCTCTCTGTGTTCTCTTGACACTGGTCCTAACTCCTCTTTCCAGAGTTTGTGCAACAGTTGTAATTCACGAAAAACTCTATTCAGATCCGTTTCACTCAGCAACTCCTTTGCACGTGCTATTACTTTCTGTTTTTGTTCTAAATTGTGTTTGAAGTCAACATCTCGAGCTTCTCTGTCGAGGTGCAAATAATCATAAAAATTCTCGACATGGAAGTGATAATTGTTCCAAACATGGTTATACTTGTCTTTCGGAATTGGTCCAGCAACTCTCCAACGTTCTCTAATTTCGTTGAATTGTTTAAACAAATCCGGGATATTCGTTTCAGGATTAATGAGGTTCTTGAGTTCTTCAATAATCTGTAAACGATTGTTTAGGTTAGTGGTTAATTTGTTTTCTAAAGCTCTATAATAAGTATTTCTTTTGTCTTTATATTCTGATAATAAATGGTCAAACTTATGTTTTAGCGGAAGATGGTATTCAAAATCAGTAGTATCTCCATCATGCTCTGCTGCATACTCTTCCTTCTTTTCAACGATGAATTCGTTGTACTTCAGGTTGAATTCTTTACGAATTTCCTCTAAGTGGTTCTTAACAGCTGAAATTTTGCTATTCCCGAGGAGCTTATCAAACTCCTTGACCAAGGCTTCCATCGACATGGTCTCATATTCAAGCATCGGAATTGTATTATTCTCAGATGTAGCCTCATCTTCTGAATCTTCAGATTCTTCAGCATTTGAATTATCAATATCATCAATGGCTTTTTGGTTATTACCTGCCTTATCGACCTTTTCTGTTACTACTTGTTCAGAATTTAACTCATCAACTAATGTTTTGGAAGTTAATTCCTCTGATTGTGTAGCTTGAGTTTCTTGTGTGTTTTCACTTTCTTGTCCTCCATCTGCAGGTCGCAGGTTATCATTCTTTTGCTCTAACATCTGTATAATGTTTATATATTTATAAATAAGGCACTAAAATACTAAAGACACAGCAAACAGCAAAATATTAAACTATAAAACCTTTATTTATTATTCATAAACTCTAAAAACAGTTTGCTATTTGTTTAAATTTTTATTCTATATGCTCATCAAAGGAGTCTGCAATTCAACTTAAATGATTATATTTGCACCTCTTATAAAAACCCAAATAATAGTTATTATGTTTCACAAAAACATTAAGCTTGCACTGACTGCTTTATTAGTTATCACAGCTATATGGCAATTCACTGAAAGCAATATAGGCAACGGAATTTTCTTGATCTTGCTCTCTCTTTTAGTGATTTTATTTTATTTCAAAAACGAAATTATCTTATTGGCATTTCTTAAACTCAGAAAACAAGATTTTCCTGGAGCTCAGAAATTACTTTCTAAAATAAAGAATCCAGAAGCATCACTCATCAAAAAACAACAAGGTTACTATTATTACCTCAGCGGATTGATGGTGGTTCAGACAAACTTAAACCAAGCAGAAAAGCACTTCAAAAAGGCGATTGCTCTAGGATTAAATATGAATGCTGACCTTGCGCTTGCAAAACTGAATTTGGCAGGAATTGCAATGACTAGAAGAAGAAAGCAAGAAGCTACACTACTTTTAAACGAAGCAAGAAAATTAGACAAACAAAACATGCTAAAAGAGCAAATCGCTCAGATGAAAGAACAAATGAAGAGAATCTAAAAAGCCTTTCGAGCTTCATCATATTTTATAAAAAAAATCCTTGTAATTCTTAGAACTACAAGGATTTTTTTCGTGCTATTTTATATATTCCGTATTCTATACACCTAGACTAGGCTTAGCTTTTTGATTAGTAATAGCAATCTTAAGCACCTCTCCCATATCTTTTACGTATTGAAACGTAAGTCCTTTGATATAATCTTCTTTGATTTCGTCAATGTCTCTTTTGTTGTCTTGACAAAGGATGATTTCTTTGATATTCGCCCTTTTAGCCGCAAGGATTTTTTCTTTGATTCCGCCTACAGGAAGTACTTTTCCTCTTAGAGTAATTTCACCTGTCATTGCAAGACCTTTCTTCACTTTTTTCTTCGTAAGCGTAGAGACAAGCGAAGTCAACATTGCAATTCCAGCACTCGGACCATCTTTTGGCGTGGCACCTTCAGGCACGTGAATATGTATGTTATATTTCTCAGCAAAATCAGGATCAATACCCAAAGCTTCTGCGTTAGCTTTAATATATTCCATCGCCAAGGTAGCCGACTCTTTCATCACGTTACCTAAGTTTCCGGTTAGCGTTAGCGTTCCTTTTCCTTTTGACAAGATAGATTCGATAAACAAAATATCTCCTCCAACGCTCGTCCAAGCAAGTCCTGTAACTACTCCAGCAACATCGTTACCTTCATATTTATCTCGTTCTAGTCTTGGTGCACCTAGTACTTCAATTATCTTCTCATCGGTGATTTTCACTTCATAGGCCTCTTCCATCGCAATTGATTTTGTAATATTTCTGACCAGTTTGGCGATTTGTTTTTCTAATCCCCTTACTCCAGACTCACGTGTATAGCCTTCCACAACTTTTTCTAATTGTTTTTTACCTATTACAACCTGTTTATCTGTTAAACCGTGTTCTTTGAGCTGTTTAGGCAATAAGTGCTGTTTGGCGATTTCTACCTTCTCCTCGATGGTATAACCCGTCATATTGATGATTTCCATCCTATCTCTAAGCGCAGGCTGGATGTTTGACATATTATTTGACGTCGCAATAAACATCACTTTAGACAAGTCATAACCCATTTCTAAGAAGTTGTCATAGAAATCTGAGTTTTGCTCTGGGTCAAGAACTTCAAGCATTGCCGATGAAGGATCTCCTGTGTGTGAACTCGATAATTTATCTATTTCGTCCAAAACAAATACTGGATTTGAGGTTCCCGCTTTTTTGATACTTTGGATAATTCTACCCGGCATAGCGCCAATATAGGTTTTTCTATGCCCTCTGATTTCTGCTTCATCACGCAATCCTCCCAATGAGATTCTCACGTATTCTCTACCTAAAGCCTCAGCAACTGATTTCCCGATAGAAGTCTTCCCTACTCCTGGAGGTCCGTAAAGACAGAGTATCGGAGATTTCATATCGTTTCTCAGTTTGAGTACAGCCAAGTGTTCGATAATTCGTTTTTTGACATCTTCAAGACCAAAGTGGTGTTTGTCTAATATCTTCTGAGCGCGTTTCAGGTCAAATTTATCCTTAGAATAAACTCCCCACGGCAGTTCTAAATACAATTCTAAATAGTTCCTTTGTATAGCAAAATCAGGCGATTGCGGATTGGTTCTTTGCAACTTCGACAATTCTTTTTCGAAGTGTTTCTGCACTTTATCATCCCACTTTTTGGCTTTTCCTTTCTGACGCATTTCGTCAATTTCCTGATCATAAGAAACACCACCCAATTCTTCTTGAATGGTTTTCATCTGCTGCTGCAAGAAATATTCGCGTTGCTGCTGATCCAGATCAAGACGCACTTTTGACTGAATATCATTTCTCAATTCGAGTTTTTGTAATTCAGTATTCATAAACTTCAATGTCTCTAAAGCTCTTGTCTTTAGGTCTGAAATCTCTAGTAACGCTTGCTTTTCTTTGACATCAAGATTCATATTTGACGACACGAAGTTGATCAAAAACGAATCACTCTCGATGTTCTTAATCGCAAAAGTAGCTTCTGAGGGCAGGTTTGGGTTTTCTTGAATAATTCTAATAGCCAATTCCTTTACGCTATCTGTAATCGCCTTAAACTCCTTGTCTTCTTTCTCAGGACGCACTTCGGCAAACTCCCTGATCTTGGCTTGCATATACGGATCTTCAGTAACAAACTCTTCTATTTCGAAGCGTTTTTTACCTTGTATAATCACCGTAACATTTCCGTCAGGCATTTTAAGTACCTTCAGAATCCTAGCCACCGTACCAATTCTATTGACATCAGTTGCTGTCGGTGTTTCTGTCTCTTCTTGAATCTGAGAAACCACGCCTATCACTTTTCCGCCCGAATTGGCATCATTGATAAGCTTGATTGATTTATCTCTACCTGCAGTTATAGGTATGACCACTCCTGGAAATAGCACCATGTTTCTAAGTGGTAGAATAGGCAGTACATCAGGGAGTTCTTCTTTATTCATCTCCGCCTCGTCCTCAGGCGTAAGAAGTGGAATTAATTCTGCTTCAGAATCAAAATCTTGTAGTGACAAATTGTCAAGGGATAATATTTTTCGTTTAGACATAGTATAAATTAAGTCATTTTGTCATTATTGATATTTGTTTTATGGACTATCGCCATATAACCTAAAAACACAAACTACTGTAAATCAAGCTCTATCGCTTTGTGTGCAGGCATTTATCAACTCTTGAAAATCAATCTTTATGCCACAAAACATGCGCACCAATATTAGTATAGTATTCAAAACCTGAACAACCTAACTGTCATAAAAAAACCGTTTCAATTGTGAAACGGTTTTAATTATTTTTAGAATAACGTATAGTCAATTAGCTCGTGAAGTTCTTCTGGCTCATCTATTGTCTCAGCAATCTTAAGTTTGATAAGTCCTACACCTTTGGCATACCAATATTCGTGTAGCAAAGGAGGCTCTTGGTCTCCGAAAGGCTCTCCATTATACAAAAACTCAGTATCAACCATCGCCGCTACTTTGATAACATCTGGATAATTAATGTTGTTTACGGTATAACTTCCTTTAGACTCAATCACGCTCGTTGTTGATACGATAAGTTCCATTACTTCATCTGGCTCATCACCCACCATAGTTATAGTAAATTCTTCTTCCCATCCTTGACCTTCGTTCAAGTAATCTTTCAGAAGAATCATCTCTATACTTTGATTAAGTGAAGGATAATTTACTCTAGCGTAATAATTTCCGTTTTCTTTTCTCACGAAATCCTGAGCGTCATCCGTAAGGTCTTGTGCATTGATTATAGCACCAGTCATTCTGTAATAGATCTTGCCATTAATGGTTTGAGTAGAAATAATTTTAGCAGGATCTGTAGGTATGTTAGTATAATTCCAAATATTTCCTACAGCCATCGGGAAGTAATCTCCAGTGTTTGGCTCGTTCGGATCAACAGGATCTATAGATCCGCCTCCATACGGAATATTCATCATCACTCCTTGAATAAATACGAGTTGTTCTACTGCTGGAACCTCAGGCGTTTCATCTGTTTCACCATCAGCAGTATCGGGTGGTGTTGGATCTGCCATTCTATAGCCTACAAACTGAAAAGTTCCATTAATTGACTGTGCCTGAAAGTTTATTGAACTTATCGTGAAGGTCGAGATACTCTCATTAGTTATAGGATGCTTGCTGTTATATGTTTTTCCTGAACTAGCCTCTACGAACGTAAAGTTTGTTTCTCCATTTTCATAAGTGCCCGTTAGCGCTCCTTGATTCTTAATCAAGAAAGAGCCTTTGTCATTTTGTGCCTGAATGACAAGTATGCCATTCTCTACAGTTGCCGCAGCATTTGTTGTAGTGTAATTTATGTTGTTATAATCCGTTGCAAAAAGCACCTGATTTTCTGGTAGGTCTTGACCTCCTAATCCATCGTCTAAAGGCTCTATATTACAAGAAATGACGCCTAGAGCAGCAAAAATAGCTAAAGAAATTCTGAAGATTTTATTCATCATGTTTGTAGTTTTTTTAAAGGTATCAAATATAGTTTTTTTCTTATTAGAACAAAAACTTAATATAAAATAATTTCATTTGATATGCTTGCATAGTATTTTTTTTACTATATTTGATGAATAATTATTTTTGAAAAATTGATGAGCGACAAAGAAAAGACCGTTGATTACACCCTGCGTGAGACATGGCAAGCTGTATCACGTATGTATAACGAAGAAGCCTCAAACTACGGCGCAACTATGGCTTTGGGCTTTGCATTACTAAGCATAGACAGAGAAGGAACACCCTCAACAGCTTTAGCTCCAAAAATGGGAATGGAGCCTACAAGCCTAACAAGAACGCTTAAGTCAATGGAGGAAAAAGGACTTATAGTCAAAAACAAAAACCCTAAAGACGGTAGAGGAGTTATTATCAACCTAACTAAATTAGGACTCGAAAAAAGAGAACTATCCAAACAAACCGTATTGCGATTTAACGAAGTTGTCAAACAAGAAATCTCAGAGGAGAAACTAAATGTTTTCAAAGAGGTATTGACATCTATAAACACACTAATAAACGAAAGAAAAATATTCAAACACAACAAATAACCATGAAAAGACTAATTAAAAAAGTAGCTGTCATCGGTTCGGGAATTATGGGCTCCGGAATTGCCTGCCATTTTGCAAACATCGGAGTAGAAGTATTGCTTCTTGACATTATCCCCAAAGAACCAAACGAATCTGAAATCAAAAAAGGACTAACAATAGAAAGCAAAGCAGTTAGAAATAGAATTGTAAATTCTAATTTGGCGTTGGCGCTAAAGTCTAACCCTTCCCCTATTTATAATCAGAAATTTGCCTCTCGCATTTCTACAGGAAACACCACTGATGATTTAGAAAAAATTAAAGATGTAGATTGGATTATCGAAGTTGTAGTAGAGCGCTTAGATATCAAAAAAGCAGTCTATGAGCAAATCGAAAAATACCGCAAACCTGGAACACTTATCACATCTAACACTTCAGGAATTCCTATTCACTTTATGAATGAAGGAAGAAGCAAAGACTTCCAGAAACACTTCTGCGGTACACACTTCTTTAATCCCGCACGTTACCTAAAGCTTTTTGAAATCATTCCAGGTCCAGATACTTCTGATGAGGTGATCGATTTCTTAAGTCAATACGGAGAGAAATTCTTAGGCAAAACTTCGGTTATCGCTAAAGACACTCCTGCATTTATCGGAAACCGAATTGGGATTTTTGGTATTATGAGCCTTTTCCACCTTGTAAAAGAAATGGATCTGACCGTTGAAGAAGTCGACAAACTTACAGGCCCTGTCATTGGCCGACCAAAATCAGCTACCTTCAGAACCGTTGATGTCGTTGGGCTTGACACGCTTGTGCACGTTGCTAACGGAATTTACGAAAACTGCCCGCAAGACGAGGCACACAAACTCTTCAAACTGCCTAGCTTCATCAATACGATGATGGAAAACAATTGGCTAGGAAGCAAAACAAAACAAGGTTTCTATAAGAAAGTAGACAAAGATATTCTAGCACTTGACCTTAATACCTTAGAATATCGCCCGCAACAAAAAGCAAACTTCCAAACACTAGAACTAACCAAGACTATCGATAAGCCAATTGATAGATTTAAGGTATTGGTAAAAGGAAAAGACAAAGCAGGCGACTTCTACCGAAAGAGCTTTACGGCAATGTTCTCTTATGTAGCCAACAGAATTCCAGAAATAGCAGATGATTTATACAAAATCGACGATGCTATGAAAGCAGGTTTCGGATGGGAAAACGGTCCTTTCGAAATATGGGATGCCATTGGAGTTGAAAAATCAATTCCGCTTATGGAAGCTGAAGGTTATAGCCTTCCAACTTGGGTCAACGAAATGTTAGCTGCAGGAATCAAGAACTTTTATACAGTTAAGGATGGAGCGACCTATTACTATGACATCACATCAAAATCATATAAAAAAGTTCCAGGACAAGACGCCTTTATTATCCTAAACAACATTAGAGAATCCAAAAGAGTTTGGAGTAATAGCGAATCTGAAATTCAAGATCTTGGCGATGGTATCCTAAATATCGAATTTAAATCTAAGATGAATTCTATTGGTAGCGGCGTGTTGCAAGGCATCAACAAAGCCATTGACCTAGCCGAAAAAGACTACCAAGGACTTGTCATCGGAAACCAAGCTGCCAACTTCTCTGTGGGTGCAAATATCGGAATGATTTTTATGCTTGCCGTAGAGCAAGAATACGACGAACTGAATATGGCAATTAAGATGTTCCAGAACACGATGATGCGTATTCGATATTCAGGAATCCCGGTTATCGCAGCTCCGCACGGAATGACCCTTGGTGGTGGTTGCGAAATCACACTTCACGCGGATAAAGTAGTTGCAGCAGCAGAGACGTATATCGGACTTGTAGAATTTGGTGTAGGTGTAATCCCTGGTGGTGGAGGTTCAAAAGAAATGGCGGTTCGTGCCTCTGACCTTTACCGCAAGAACGATGTGGAACTAAACGTGCTCCAAGAACACTTTATGACTATCGGTATGGCAAAAGTAGCTACTTCTGCATACGAAGCTTTTGACACCAATATCTTCCAACACGGAAAAGATATCGTAGTTATCAATAAAGACAGACAAATTGCAGAAGCCAAAAAACACGCCTTGATTATGGCTGAAGCTGGATATACACAACCAATACACAGAAAAGATATCAAAGTACTCGGAAAACAAGCACTCGGAATGTTCTTAGTAGGGACAGACCAAATGCAAGCCGGAAAATATATCTCAGAACACGACCGAAAAATTGCTAACAAACTGGCATACGTAATGGCAGGAGGAGATTTATCCGAAGCTACATTAGTATCTGAACAATATTTGTTGGATTTAGAAAGAGAAGCTTTCTTGTCGCTTTGTACAGAAAAGAAAACTCTTGAGAGAATTCAGCATATGTTAACTAAAGGAAAACCACTACGTAATTGATGTATAATGTATTGTTGTATATTGTATAATGTACGGAAGAATGGTAAAATCTAATTTTGACATACGATTAAAAAATCATTACAAATTATATGTGTTGTTAAAAGATAAATTAATTTTTGAATCTGAATTGAATAAAAATGGCGTCAAATATTATTATAATATTGAAGAACAGCCATTTATTGATTCTGGAATTAGATATTTTTTACTTAATGATGACAGAAAAAAAGTTGATGAAATTTTAATCTCTAATTCTATTATAGCATCAATCGAATCATTACCGATTACGGATTATAAGGACGATAAAAAAATGATGAAAATTTTTCTACTCGTTATTTTAGTTATCGAGGCGATAATACTAATTATAGATTATTTAAAATAGAACAGCCTCGTAGAGGCAAACTGTTAATAGAACGATGAGTATGTTTCAATTAGCTCCGTAGGAGCGACCTGTTAAACAAAAGATATGGCAAACACCTATTCACAAATTTACATTCAGATTGTTTTCGCTGTAAAGGGAAGGCAAAATCTGATTGCAAAAGAAAAACGGGAAGAATTACATAAATTCATTACAGGTATTGTTTCAAATAGAGGTCAAAAATTATTTGCAATTTTTGCGATGCCTGACCACGTTCATATTCTTGTGAGTATAAGTCCGAGTATTACGATTTCAGATTTAGTAAGAGATATTAAAGCAGGTTCGTCAAAATTCATCAACGACAGCCAATGGATAAACAGCAAGTTTAATTGGCAAGAGGGTTTCGGAGCATTTTCATATTCCAAAAGCAGTGTTGATAAAGTTGTAAAATACATTTTAAATCAAGAGGAACATCACAGAAAGAAAACATTTAAAGAAGAATATTTAGGTTTCTTGGAAAAATTTGAAATAGAATACGATTCAAAATATTTATTTGAATGGATTGAATAACAGATAAACAAGATTAACAGGTCGCTCCTACGGAGCTTCCTGAAAAACTCAAACAAATAGCTATTAACATTTTACCTCTACGAGGTAAAACAAAAAAATATGAACCAAAACGTTGAACAATTTTAATAATTAAAAGCCTCGTAGAGGCAACCTGATAAGATGAAAAAAACAGCCTATATAGTAAAAGCCTACCGAACAGCCGTAGGAAAAGCACCCAAAGGGGTTTTCAGGTTCAAAAGACCTGATGAATTGGCAGCAGAAACCATTCAGTATCTGATGAATGAGTTACCTGATTTTGACAAAACCAGAATTGATGACGTAATGGTCGGAAACGCAATGCCCGAAGCCGAACAAGGCTTGAACGTCGGACGTTTAATCTCGCTTATGGGATTAAAAATTACCGATGTTCCGGGAGTAACCGTAAACCGTTATTGTGCTTCAGGACTGGAAACCATTGCAATGGCAACAGCCAAAATTCAAAGCGGAATGGCACATTGTATTATTGCAGGTGGAGCGGAATCTATGAGTTATATCCCAATGGGAGGTTATAAACCAACTCCGGATTACGAAGTTGCCAAACAAGGAAACGAAGATTACTACTGGGGAATGGGACTTACAGCCGAAGCCGTAGCAGAAAAGTACAACGTCTCTCGTGAAGACCAGGATGAGTTTGCTTATAATTCACACCGCAAAGCACTACAAGCTCAAGCAGAAGGAAAATTTGACAAACAAATCGTGCCGATTACTGTGAACCAAACTTTCGTAAACGAAAACAGCAAAAAAGAAACAAAATCATACATCGTCAATAAAGACGAAGGTCCTAGAGCAGATACGAGTATCGAAGCATTAGCGAAACTTAGACCCGTTTTTGCAAACGGAGGCTCTGTAACCGCAGGGAACTCATCTCAGATGAGTGACGGAGCAGCATTCGTGATGGTAATGAGTGAAGAGATGATGAAAGAGCTAAACCTAGAACCTATCGCAAGATTAGTGAGCTATGCAGCCTCAGGCGTAGAACCTAGAATTATGGGAATCGGCCCTGTAAAAGCAATCCCTAAAGCAGTCAAACAAGCAGGACTTACCCTAAAAGACATAGAGCTAATCGAACTCAACGAAGCTTTCGCCTCACAATCCTTAGCAGTTATAAGAGAATTAGGCCTAAACCCTGATATCGTAAACGTAAACGGTGGAGCCATCGCACTGGGGCACCCACTAGGATGTACCGGAGCAAAATTATCAGTACAACTATTTGACGAGATGAAACGCCGTGGCAACAAATACGGAATCGTAACTATGTGCGTAGGGACAGGTCAAGGAGCAGCTGGGGTGTACGAGTTGTTTTAAATATAGAGAATAGAAAATAGAGAATAGAAAATAGAAAAAGTTATTGTATGATGAGTTTAGGAAAGAGACATAACTATAAAAACCTGAAGATTTGGCAATTGGGAATCCAAATCGCTAATGATATTTCAGATGTTTTATTAGAGTTTCCTAAACACGAAAAATATGATTTAAGTTCACAAATTAGCAGATGTTCTATTTCTATTCCATCAAACATCGCTGAAGGATCTTCAAGAACAACAAAATCATTCAGTCACTATTTAGATATTTCTTTAGGTTCTTCATTTGAACTTATAACACAATTACTAATTGCAAAACACAGGAATTATATCAATCAAAATACTTATAACCAACTAGAAAATAAGATAGAAGAATTTCAGAGAATGACCATGTGATTTCAAAATGGATTCCAGTAGTCTATTCTCTATTCTCTATTTTCTTTTCTCTTAATACTTAAAGAAATGGAAAACATAACAAGAGGAGGACAATTCCTCGTTAAAGAAACAAAAGCAGAAGACATCTTCACTCCTGAAGATTTTACAGAAGAGCAACACATGATGAAGGACTCTGTAATGGAGTTTATTGATCGTGAAATTTGGCCAAACAAACACAGATTCGAAAGTAAAGACTATGCCTTTACAGAAGAGTGTATGCGCAAAGCAGGTGAACTAGGGTTTTTAGGCGTATCTGTCCCAGAAGCTTACGGAGGATTAGGGATGGGCTTTGTCTCGACTATGCTTACTTGTGATTATATCTCAGGGGCAACAGGTTCTTTCTCAACTGCTTTCGGAGCACATACCGGAATCGGAACTATGCCCATTACGCTCTACGGAACTGAAGAACAGAAAAATAAATACGTTCCTAAATTAGCTGCTGGAGAATGGTTCGGGGCTTACTGTCTTACAGAGCCAGGCGCTGGATCAGATGCCAATAGCGGAAAAACCAAAGCAGAATTAACCGCTGACGGAAAGCATTACAAAATCAACGGACAGAAAATGTGGATTTCAAATGCAGGATTCTGTTCGGTTATGATTGTTTTTGCACGTATTGAAGACGATAAAAACATCACTGGATTTATCGTTGAATACGACACAAACAGCCCGAATGGAATCACATTAGGTGAAGAAGAACACAAATTAGGTATTCGTGCTAGTTCTACCCGTCAAGTATTTTTCAACGATACGCTAGTGCCTGTCGAAAATATGTTGGCAGGACGTGGCGAAGGATTTAAAATTGCGATGAATGCACTAAATGTCGGACGTATCAAATTGGCTGCTGCTTGTTTAGATTCGCAAAGAAGATTGATTAGTGCTTCAGTAAATTATGCCAATGAACGTGTGCAGTTCAAAACTCCGATTGCTAATTTCGGGACTATCCGTCAGAAAATTGCCGAAATGGCAACCAACTGTTTCGTAGGCGAATCAGCTTCGTACAGAGCGGCAGGTGATATCGAAAGAAGAATCAACATAAGACTTTCAGAAGGTAGTTCACATCAGAATGCAGAGTTGAAAGGCGTAGAGGAATTTGCTATAGAATGTTCTATCTTAAAAGTGGCTGTTTCGGAAGACATACAACATTGTTCAGACGAAGGAATCCAAATCTTTGGAGGTATGGGATTCTCTGAAGACACTCCGATGGAGGCCGCTTGGAGAGATGCGCGTATCACTAGAATTTATGAAGGTACTAACGAGATTAACCGCATGCTTTCTGTTGGAATGCTTATCAAAAAAGCAATGAAAGGACAAGTAGATCTTTTAGGACCTGCTATGAAAGTTGCCGATGAGCTGATGAGTATTCCGTCATTTGATATTCCTGATTACAGCGAATTATTTGCGGAGGAAAAAGAAATTATCGGTAAACTGAAAAAAGCCTTTTTGATGGTAGCAGGAAGTGCCGTTCAGAAATATGGAACCGAGTTAGACCAACACCAACAGTTACTAACCGCAGCTGCTGATATGCTTATCGAAATCTATATGGCAGAATCAGGAATCTTGCGCGCTGAGAAATTAGCCAAAACCAAAGGAGAAGAAAACGTAAAAGAGCAAATTGCTATGGCAAAACTATACCTATACCAAGCTATTGATATCATTTCGAGCAAAGGTAAAGAAGGTATCATCTCCTTCTCAGAGGGTGACGAGCAGCGTATGATGCTTATGGGATTGCGCAGATTTACCAAATATGTAAATATGCCAAATATCGTTGAGCTTCGTGAGATAATCGCTAGCAAAGTAATTAGCGAAAACAAATATCCGTTCTAATAAACGGATTTAGTAATTTGAATTTTCTAAAAGCGAGTTGTTTCTGACAGCTCGCTTTTTTTTGTAAAACATCCACCGCTCAACATCACCCAATTTTCGTAACTTTGTTTTTATGAGAGTACTGATTATAGAAGACGACAAACGCGTTGCTGAACTCATCAAAAGAGGTTTAGAAGAACAAGGTTTTGAGACTGAGCTTGCCTTTGACGGACTTTCAGGTAAAAAACTCGCCTTTCAAAATGATTATGATCTCATAATCACTGATGTAATCTTACCAAAAATTGACGGCATCGATCTCTGTAAAGAAATCAGACAAAGGCTTCCAGACATCCCCATTATAATGCTTACAGCCCTTGGTACCACTGATGATAAGGTAGAAGGATTTGATGCTGGAGCCGATGATTACTTGGTAAAACCCTTTGAAATTAGAGAACTTTTGGTTCGTATTAGGGCGCTACTCAAACGAAATAATAAAAACCAAAACCAACGGGGAAACCTCTTGACCTATGCAGATTTGGAAATGAACTTACACTCCAAAATTGTCAAGCGAAACAACATCGAAATTGACCTTACGCCAAAAGAATTCAACCTCTTGCAATATATGCTTCAGAATCCTGAACGAGTTTTGTCTAGAACAGAAATAGCAGAAAAAGTTTGGGACACGCATTTTGATACCGGAACAAATTTTATCGATGTGTATATCAATTACTTAAGGAATAAAATCGACAGGAAATTTGACCCTAAACTCATACATACCAAATCAGGCATGGGCTTCATCCTAAAAGAGGGATAATGCAAATAAGAACGCGACTTACCATATTATTCACACTCATCACAGCCACAATACTCTTGGCTTTTGCTGCAGTAATCTACTATTCGGCGACTGAAAATAGAGAAAAAGAATTCTACTCTTCGCTCAGAAAAGAAGCTATTACTAAAGCCAATTTACTTTTTAATGCAAAAGTAGATCCCCAAACCCTACAAGACATTTATCGCAACAATAGAAAAGTGCTCAACGAAGTTGAAGTTGCCGTGTATAACAAGGGATTCACCCTACTCTACCACGATGCTTCAGATATTGATTTCGTAAAAGAAACACCTGAGATGATAGGTGAAATTTATCACAGCGGAGAAATTCAATTCTACCAAGAAGATTGGCAAGTCATCGGTATCATTTATAATTTTGAAGAGGTTGATTACGCCATAATAGCCACAGCTCAAGACCAATATGGCTATAATAAACTCGATAGTTTGTTCAACACTATCCTGATAGTTTTCATTATTTCAATTTTATTTATTTATGTCGCTGGGTATTATTTTTCTAAAAGAGTATTTGCGCCCGTCAAAGAAATGGCTGAAAAAGCAGCTCAAATCTCTGTTACCAATCTCGATTTACGCCTTTCAAACAACGGAAACAAAGATGAACTAGCACAACTGGCCAATACATTCAACGAAATGCTCAACCGCTTAGAGCATTCCTTTGAAGCACAAAAACATTTTGTTTCGAATATTTCTCATGAGTTGCGCACACCGCTTTCGGCTATTATTACGGAGTTGGAATTGTCAATCAACAAAGACCGAGACATTAAGGAATATAAAATGGCTATTGAAAATGCATTGAGCGATGCCAAGAAATTAGTGCGTTTATCAAATAGTTTACTTGACCTTGCTAAAGCGAGTTATGACACCTCTGAAATTGGTTTTAAACAAGTCAGGGTTGACGAATTATTATTGGATGCAAGACAGCAAGTGCAACAAACAAATTCAGAATATAAAATTGATATTTTCTTTGAAAACAACTTTGGGGATGAGGCTGATGTACTCATCAACGGAAATGAATATTTACTAAAAACGGCCTTTGTCAATCTCTTTGAGAACGGCTGTAAGTTCTCGTATGACAACCGATCTAAGGTTTCTATCTCATTTGAGGACAAGAAAATAAGACTAGAGTTTTCTGATCGTGGCATCGGTATTCCGCCTGCTGATTTAGAGAATATCTTCACTCCTTTTTATCGCGGCAAAAACAAAACTTTTGCTGACGGAAACGGCATCGGACTTTCACTTACAGACAAGATAATTAGGCTTCACAACGGAAGTATTTCGGTTACTTCTCAACTCGAAAAAGAAACTGTATTTATAGTAGAATTCCCTTACCTATAATGCGTTTCTAATGAAATTCTAATTTTTTTCTATTGGCTCTCTAACTGCCTTTTGGCCAATATAAGCCGAGCTTTGCACTTCTTAATTTATTAAGCTGTAAAACTATGCTAACTAGAGCCATTCCTATATTATCCTTGATAGTTGCCTTAATGCTTTCGTCTCAGATCAAAGCACAAGAAAACTATAGCTTGCAAAAAGCACTTCAGACTGCTCAGGAAAACAACCTTTTCTTGAAAACAGAACAGTTGAGCATTGACATAGCTGAAACCGAAATTATTTCGGCTAAAATCAGACCCAACTTTGTCTTGAACAATGAGACCTTGCAACTGATGAAGTCTTCGGAGTTTGAACCCAATACCAGTTGGCACAATCCTCAAAACAGAGAGGCGATGTGGCAACTATCAAAGCCTTTTCAGATTGCTGGGCAACGCAAAAACAAAATCGAAGTAGCGGACAAGAGTATGTCATTCGCAGAAAAAGACTATGGTGATATGCAACGCCACCTGTATTTTGAAGTAGCGCAATCCTGGTTAGAAGTTTGGGCACTCCAGAAACAATTAGATGTGTTGACCATCGCCAAAGGGAATATGGACACCTTGGTTTTAAACAACCAACTTCGCTATAAAAACCAAGTCATCACCCAAACCGAATTATACCGCACTGAATTATTGTCTAGGCAATATGAAATTCAATATAAATCAGCCGTGCAAGAACTCAGTAACACCAAAAAACAACTAGGTTTATTGATGGGAGTGCAAGACAATATAAGCATTGATACCACTGATGATTTTATGACGGACTTCCCTCCTACTTCACCTGAAGATTTGTTGAGTCAAGCGCTAAGTGACAGAAGTGATATTCTTGCTGCCAAGCAATGGGTTGAAGTTTCTGACAGCAATATCAAACTTCAAAAATCACTTGCCTATCCGCAACCTGAGTTTGGTCTAATTTATAATCCTCAGAATCAAGTGCCTTATTTCGGATTTTCTTTTGGCATTGAATTGCCTTTTACGAATCGGAATCAAGGTGAAATCAAAAAGTCACATATAGAGAAAAAACAAGCTGAATTTCAACTTTCCGCTATTGAGCGACAGCTAGAAACTGAAGTAAAAACAGCTTATGAAAGCTACCAACTCAACCAACAAAACATCAGGAGTTTTGAAACTGTGGTAGAGCAATCTCAAATTATTTTAGATAACGTCAAGTATGCTTACCTCAGAGGAGGCACTACTATCATTGACTTTCTAGAAGCGCAGAGAAGTTGGCTAGAAACACAACAACAGTATTATGAGGCGGTGCAAGAATTCCGTCAGAGTCATATTCAATTACTTTTTTCGTCAGGTTTAATTAATCAATTGGTACAATAATGAAAAATACACTATATCTATTTTTAGCATTTTTACTTCTAGTTTCTTGTCAAGAAAAACAGCGAAAAAAGGAAGTATTACAAGCAACACATTCCGTGAATAACGACGGAAAAGAAATTGTTTTTTCTGATTCTGAATCCATTTCATTCTTTACTACAGAAACAGTTAATATAGCAGAAATCGATGCCAAATTTGAAGCGTTAGGCGTTTTGGGCGCTACGATACTTTCGTCAAATACAGGAGCTTCTCAAAACATCATCTTATTTGAAAATCCTGAATTGGCAAGTAATTATACCCAACTGATTCAGCACCAAATCAATATTCGTCAAATTACACATACCAATATCAAACAAAAACAAATCCAACTCAAACGAACTGAAGACCTCTACGCTCACGGAGCAGCAACAGGTCAGGATTTGCTAAACGTTCAGACAGAACTCAGCATTGAAGAGACGCATTTGGCCAACGAAAAAACAGCTCTGATTGAGCATGAAGTAGTCTTAAAATCCCACGGATTTAACCCTGAGTTATTGCGCAATTCAAAGGCAGGAACAGCTTATATCATTTGTAACATACCGGAAAATCTAATCGAAAAAATTGTTGAAAACAGTTCTTGTACTATTGCTTTCACCGCTTTCCCCAATAAAAAAATAACTGGAAAAGTAGATGCTATAACCGATATGGTCGATAATGCTACGCGAATGATAAAAGTTAGAATCTTGGTTGATAACGCTTCAAATAAATACAAAGCAGGAATGTTTGCCAACGTTACTTTTCACCTTACTGAAGGCAATTATATCAGCATACCAAAAAGTGCTTTGACAACTGTGCAGGGCAAGCATTATGTATTTATAAAATCTGATCTTAGTTTTGAACGCAGAGAAGTGCAGATAGGACAGCAAATTGGCGACAAAGTAGTGGTCTATGAAGGACTCGTTGACAATGAACAGATTGTTACCCAAGGCGTAATGCAACTCAAAGGATTGTCTTTCGGTTACTAAGCAGATATACAAAACAAGTCAATTAAAGATGCTTTATAGTGCAGTTTTTATTGCCATAAAAGCAAATTATAACCTATAATCCCAAACGGAGTGATTAAGAATATTCTCACATTTTCTCTTAACAAGCGTTGGCTGGTAGTAAGCATTAGTATGCTCACTATGGCTATCGGTTACTATTGTTTTACGCATCTCAAAATAGAAGCCTATCCAGATATTGCCGATACTAACGTGATTGTGATTGCACAATACCAAGGTAGAGCAGCTGAAGAAGTTGAACAACAAGTTACGGTCCCGATCGAGAGAGCCTTGCAAAACACACCTAATGTCTTAGACAGAAGAAGCCGAACTATCTTTGGTTTGGGCGTGGTGCAATTGACTTTCAAGGACGAAACCGATAATTATTTTGCTAGACAACAGGTGATGGAACGCCTGTCAACAGTAGATTTACCAGAAGGTGTTGAGATTGAGCTCGCACCACTTTCTACCGCTGTGGGTGAAATTTTCCGTTATGTGGTTGAAGCACCGCCATCGTTTACCCCTACTGAACTTAGGGATTTACAAGATTGGGTAATTATCCCATACTTACTTCAAACCGATGGAGTGGCTGATGTGGGGACTTTTGGAGGTCCGCTCAAACAGTTTCACATCCTGAGTTCTCCTGACAAACTCCGTAAATATAACCTGAGTGTTGCGGATATTGAAGAAGCGGTTACGGTAAACAACCAAAATACAGGAGGGAATATCCTAGAAAGAGGTAGTCAAGGTTTTGCAGTGAGAGGTTTGGGTTCTATCAAAGATGAAAGAGATATTGAGAATATCGTACTGAAATCTGAGAATGGAGTGCCTATTTTTGTGCGAGATGTGGCGAGTGTAGAAGTGGGTCCACCACCTCCAAGTGGGGTTTTGGGTTATACCATTACTGACGAAAATATAGATGTTAATAACGGTGTTGAAGGAATTGTACTCCTTAGAAAATTCGAAAATCCGAGTGATGTTTTAGTAGATTTAAAACAACGTATTGCCGAATTAGAAGAAAACGAATTACCAGAAGGTGTAACCATCAGAACGCTCTATGACAGGAGTTTCTTGATAGACCATTCGCTCAACACGGTTGCGATGACCTTGTTTGAAGGGGTCAGCATTGTGATCATCATACTTATCTTTTTCTTAGGAAGTATGCGTAGCGCAATGGTTGTGGCATTGACCATTCCGTTTTCGCTATTGTTTGCTTTTATCATTATGAGATTTACAGGAATTCCTGCAAATCTACTTTCTTTAGGAGCAATAGACTTCGGGATTATTGTGGATGGCGCCGTGGTGATGACTGAACATCTCGTCCGGAAGTATCGAAAAGCATCTCCTGAAGAAAGAAAAAACGGAATTCTAAAAATGACTTTAGCTTCGGCTCAAGAGGTAGGAAGAGAAATATTCTTTGCGGTGACCATTATTATTTTGGCCTATATGCCGATTTTACTAATGACACGTGTAGAAGGAAAACTCTTCTCTCCTATGGCATTGACGCTGGCATTCGCAGTAGTGGGCTCTATGATTGCCGCACTGACATTCATACCCGTACTGATATCCTTTGTATATAAAAAGGAATTTGAAAATACTGAGAAACCTTTTAAACAACGCAGAAATAGAATACTTGAATTCATAGAATCTGGTTATGAAAAACTGATTACTAAACTCGTGGTAAACTACAAAAAAGTAGTTATCATCGGTTTTGGAATAGTAGTATTACTCATCTCTTTCGGATCTAAACTAGGAACAGAATTCTTGCCTGAACTCGATGAGGGCTCAATTTTCTTACGTGGAAACTTCCCTGCCGGAATCACCATCCAAGAAAATGCAAAATATGCTCCTAAGATGAGAGATATTCTTGCTGGATATCCGCAAGTATCTTATGTAATTACGCAAACCGGAAGAAATGATGATGGTACAGATCCCTTCCCTGCCAATAGAAATGAGATTCTTATTGGGCTGAAAGATTACTATTTATGGAGAGATACCATTACTAAAAATGAATTGGTAAACAGCATGTTGTATGACCTTGAGAGAGAATTCCCGAGTGTTGAATTTTCTTCAGGACAACCGATTATTGACCAGGTAATGGAAATCGTAAACGGAAGTGCTGCTGATTTGGCGGTATCTATCGTTGGTGACGATTTGGTAATGATGCGCAGAAAAGCGGATAGCATCGCGACAATCGTGAAATCGATGGAAGGAAGTGGCGGTGTGAACATCGAGCAAGAAGGAACGCAAGACCAATTGGCGATTGACATCAACCGTGAAAACGCCGCACGTTACGGAATAAATGTAGCCGATATTCAGAACTTGATTGAAGTTGCCATTGGTGGAAAAGATATTTCTGTGGTGTATGACGGTGTGAAACGCTATGATATTGTCCTCCGTTATTTGCCACAATTCCGAAATAATATAGATGAAATAAAAAATATACTTGTGCCTTCTGCTAACGGAGCTTTGATTCCGATGGATCAATTGGCAAAAATTCACTTTGTAGAAGGACAAACAAATATTTACCGTTTTGATAACAAGCGAATGGTAACGGTCAGAACCAATATCAGCGGTAGAGACCAAGGTGGATTCGTGAAAGAGTTACAACAAAAAATTGACGAAAGCATCGAAATCCCAAAAAGCTACAAACTGGTTTATGGAGGGCAATACGAGAATTTAGAACGTGCAGGAAAACAATTGGCACTGACTATTCCGCTTACTTTAATTATAGTTTTTGTGGTATTGTTTATGCTTTTCAAGAATTTCAGAAGTACGATTATCATCATTAGTTGTGTGTTATTTGCTTTAGCAGGCGGAATTATAGGATTACTTCTCAGGGGATATTATTTCAACGTATCGGCTGGAGTTGGTTTCGTATCCATCTTCGGAATCTCTGTGATGGCTGGAGTGTTGTTAGTCTCCGCATTGGACAGAGCCACAAAAGGCCAGGAATTAAGCAAAGCATACGTGAGTAAAATTTCTAAAGAACAACTCAGAGCAATATTGTCCATTCTTATTTTGGCGATTTTAGGACTTGTTCCTGCTGCGCTTTCTAGCGGAATTGGTTCAGACGTACAACGCCCTTTAGCTACTGTAATTATCGGTGGATTGACCAGTACGCTCATCTTCGCCCCTATGCTGCTTCCGCCACTATATTGGTGGGTGAATAAAAATGTAGGCAAGAAATTAAAGTAAAAATACAGCTACAAAAAAACAGCTAATAGAATATTCTATTGGCTGTTTTTTTATGTATTCAAATCTAAATTCTTCTATTAGATTTCTGAATCTGTGAATTCCATTATATGCTTGATGGTCGTTTTATCTCCCAATATTTTTCGGTGACCTAAACCATCGGTGATATAGATTTTTCCGTTAGGCAAATGTTTATAAATATGATCGGCACAAGCAACAGGCACATCCTTATCTTGCTTGTCGTGTACGATTAACACCGGAATATTAACTTCTTTAGCCGCTTCATACACATCGTATTCTGAGAGTTTGTCTTGAAGTTTAATCTCGAATCTTGCTCTGAGCATTTCAGCAATCACAGCCTTGAGTTCAAGGCTCTCAACAAATCCTCTAAAAACGTCGAACACCACATCTGCACTGCCGATTAGCACTGCCTTGTCTGGCTTTAATCCTCTTTTGATACTATTCATCACAGACATTCCACCGAGTGAGTGCCCGATGACAATGTCAAATTTCCCGTAAATGCGTTCAAGTTCTAAAATACTCTCGATAAACTGAGCCATATGACTAGTTTTTCCGTCTGATTTTCCGTGGCCGGGTGCGTCAAAACTAATGGTCATATAGCCTTGCTTTACGTAGGCTTTTGCAATACTCACGAGTTGCGTTCCTCTACCTGACCAACCGTGCACAAGTAGGACTTTCTTATCAGATTTTCCGTATTCAAAAACGCGAATCCGCTGTTGGATTTTTGGAACTGACACATACCTCTGAGTGGAATTGCGCTCCATCTCTTCTTCCCTTTTAGGTGTTTTGTGATTGATGGGCGTGGTAAATAATTTGACAGCAAAACTAGTAGCGAGCTTCAGAGAAATAGCCTCTAGAAATCTAGCCGTTCTTAGGATTGCTTTGGGAATATCTTGCTGTGGTCTTGGCGTTGCGTTATTCATCTACATTTATGCGTCTAAAAGGTTCTAAACGCGGGCTGTTTTATATAATTATAGGTTATAATAATAGTACAAAGTATCGTTGAGAATCCTAGTTTCATGGCTAAACTGAAAATTAAATTCAGGAGCTTTGATTCCCTCTTCAACAAAAGCATCACTGCTAAAAACTCTAGCTTCATCCCAAAGTCCGTCTTGAATAAAAGAATCTAAAACATCCTTTCCGCCTTCAATAATTACAGACTGAGTGTCGTGCTTATATAAGACATCCAAAATCTGTTTATTTCTATTTTTTGAGAAATCTATTTGTTCAAAAATCAGGTGGTCATCTGAAGACTGCATCACTTTTTCGGTAATAAAAATAGTCTTGCAACTCTTGTCATAGACCGAAAAGTCTTTCGGAATCACCAAGGCTCTATCGAGTATCACTCGAAGGGGATTATGCCCGGTCCAATGCCTTACGTCCAACTTAGGATTGTCTTGCAAAACCGTATTAGTACCGACCATAATAGCCTGTTCTTCTGTGCGCCATTTGTGCACCAATTGTCTGGAATATTCGTTAGAAATCCACACGGGTCTTTTATTATCTTTGGTCAAGGGAGCCAACATTCCGTTTTGAGTTTGCGCCCATTTCAGAATAATATAAGGTCTTTTTTGGCTATGAAACCTAAAGAAGCGCTTGTTCAGCTCTAGGCACTCTTGTTCTAAAACGCCAACAACCACTTCGATTCCAGCTTTTTTAAGCCTAGCGATTCCACTTCCAGCTACTGCTGCAAACGGATCAGTGGTACCGATGACCACTTTTTTGATTTGGTGTTGTATGATTAAATCTGCACAAGGCGGCGTTTTGCCATGATGCGAACAAGGCTCAAGATTGACATACAAAGTGCTTTTTTTGAGGACATCCTTATCGCCTTTCACACTGCGTATCGCATTGACTTCTGCATGTGCCTCTCCTGCTTTTTGGTGCCATCCCTCTCCTATAATCTGACCTTGGTGTACAATCACACTGCCCACCATCGGGTTGGGATATGTGGTCCCCAAGCCATTTTTGGCAAGAGTTAAACAGCGTTTTATGAATGTTATATGTTGGTTCAAATTGTGCATATTTTTACAATGTTTCAAAGATAAACATAATAGCCTCCAACCTCAAGAATCAGACAAATAAAAGTCTGTTAAAATACTCGAGTTAACTGCAACTGCAAGTGGTGATCTCTTTCTAAAAAAATGCTTTATAAACCCTGACAAGTTCTTTGTTTTTTTGAGTATCTTGCACTTTATCTATATCAGATATTCTAAACTTAAATATACTCCATTTTGAATCGGATATTCAAAATAAAACGACTTTCGCTGCGCACGAGAATCTTCTTTTCGATGATTTTCTTGACACTTATTGCTTCAGCTTTGATTGTATTCATAACTATTTATCAGTTTAGAGAACAAGCCAAAGAATATCACGAGGAACGCCTAGAGAAAAAAGAAAGCGCCATACATCAGCACATCAATTATGTGCTAAAGACAACTACCTATCCCCTGAGTGCAGAGAATCTTTCAGCTATATTCAAGGATAAAATTCACGAGTTGTCTAACATCCACAACCTCGAGCTAATTATCTATGACCTCAACGGAAACTTTCTGCGCTCCTCAAAAGGACAATTTTCTGTAGATACTCCAATTCCTCCAATCGAACCCTTCGTTCTAAAAGCAATCAGAGAGTCAACCGACAAAAGATACATCCAAATCAATACCATTGACGCTAAAAAATTCCGTTCATCATATACCTATCTAAAAGATCTAAAGTTCAAACCGCTCGGAATTGTCTGCCTGCCGCATATCGAGGACGATGGTTTTTATGATGACGAACTTCGCAGTTTTTTGATTCGGCTGATACAAGTCTATGGTGTAATGTTGCTTATCGCTATAGCATTGGCATATATTTTATCAAATTACATCACCAAAACCCTACAAGAAATATCGCGTAAAATAACACTGACCAATCTGAATAAAAAGAACGAAAAAATCAAGGTAAAAGACGCCAGTAGAGAAATAAATTTGGTAATCACTGCCTATAACGAAATGGTTGACAAACTCGAAGAAAGTGCCAATCAACTCGCACAAAACCAACGAGAAGAAGCTTGGAGAGAAATGGCCAAACAAGTAGCACACGAGATCAAAAACCCACTGACTCCTATGCGATTGACCGTTCAGAGTTTTCAGCGAAAATTTGATCCAAATGACCCTGAAATAGACCAAAAACTCAATGATTATTCACAGACTTTAATTCAACAAATTGACACTATGAGCTCTGTGGCATCTGCTTTCTCGAATTTTGCTTCGATGCCGGCACAACAAAACGAAACCCTAAATGTGGTGGATGCCATAGAAATGTCTTTAGAGATTTTTAATGAGAATTATATCGAATTCCACTCTGACGAAGACGAGATTTTGACCTTAATGGACAGAACCCAACTCATACGTGTCATCACTAACTTAGTCAAAAATGCCATTCAATCTATAGATGAGCAACAGCCTAACCCAAAGGTTGAGGTGCGTGTCCAAAAGCTAGAAAATCATATTCTAATTCTCGTAAAAGACAACGGAAGTGGCATTCCTAAAGAAAATAAAGCACGGATTTTTGAACCTAAATTCACTACTAAATCTAGCGGTATGGGACTTGGATTGGGAATTATAAAAAATATAATCGAGAGCTATAAAGGGCAAATTTGGTTTGAGAGTCAACTCGGCAAAGGCACTACTTTTTATGTGAGACTTTCAGTAGTCACTAAGCCATAAGAGGCTAATATTTTACACTAAAAAAATAAGCTGTCTGAATACATCCAGACAGCTTATTTTATACTACTTGAACCCTAAAGTCCTACACCAATTGCTTCAGTGCTATTTCAAAGGCTCTTGATGAAATGTTTTTCTTATCTGAGCTCAGGTCATAAGTTGCTTGGATTGCTTTTCTGATGGTTTCAGAAGCGTCGCCAAAGATAGCCTCGTCAGTATTGGCAACTCTTTTCTCCATAAAGTAAGCAAATACTCTTGCCATACCACAGTTAGAAATAAAGTCAGGAATCAAGCTGATTTTGCTATCTACTTCTTCCATAATTGATCCGAAGAAAATTTCTTTATCTGCAAAAGGCACGTTAGCACCACAAGAGATTACCTCTAATCCTGCAGCGATCATTTTATCCGTTTGCTCTTTGGTCACTAATCTAGAAGCTGCACACGGGACAAAAATATCTGCACCTACGCTCCATACCTTAGCATCTAAATCAGCTGCTGAAAGCATGTTGTCAGCAACGAGTTGGTTTCCTTTGCGGTTTCTGAATAATTCTGTAATTTCTTCTTGATTGTATCCGTTTTCGTTGATGACTCCACCTTCTCTATCGATGATGGCAACAACTTTAGCTCCCATTTGAGAAAGGAAGAAAGCAGCGGCTCCTCCTACATTTCCGAATCCTTGCACAATTGCTCTTTTACCAACAACTGAACCTCCATAGATGTTATAAAAATGATTTACGGCTTGCGCAACACCAAAACCAGTAATCATATCAGATACTGTATATTTTTTGCTTAAATCTGGAGAATATTTCTCGCTTTCGATAACCTTGATCACTCCATTTCTGAGTTGACCAATACGGTTGATTTTCTCCCCTTCTGAAGCCTGAAAGTGTCCGTTGAAAACGCCTTCTTGCGGGTGCCAAATACCACAGTCTTCCGTAAACGGGATCACTTGGTGAATTTCATCTACGTTCATATCACCACCTGTTCCGTAATAATGTTTCAGAAGCGGACTCACGGCTTTGAACCATCTTTTGAGGACCTCTTCTTTTCTTGGGTCATTCGGGTCGAAATTGATTCCTGATTTTGCTCCTCCGATCGCTGGTCCTGCAACAGAGAACTTCACTTCCATAGTTTTAGCAAGTGATAGTACTTCGTTCATATCCAATCCTTTTCGCATACGAGTTCCTCCACCTGCTGCACCGCCTCTTAGAGAGTTGATGACTGTCCATCCTTCGGCATCCGTTTCTTGGTCTTTCCAGTTAAAAACGATTTCAGGTTCTTTGTTTTCGAATTTTTTAAGTAAGTCTTTCATTATATAGTTAAGTGTTTTCAAATTATAGCTAACAAATATAGAAATTAAAGTCTGAAAGTTCCAAAACATAATTTCAGATAAGGCTGTAAGCCTCAGAAAAATAACAAGATTTTATGTTTTTGATTTATTAATATAGTATCTTTGCAATTGATTTAGAATAATTAAAAATAACAACTTATGATAAAAGTGTCAGAAAAAGCGAGCAAAAATGTTGCCTTGCTTATGGAAGATGGGGGGTTTGACCCTAAAACTGATTTTGTAAGGGTTGGTGTCAAAAGTGGAGGTTGCTCCGGTTTAGAATATGTTCTGAATTTCGATAAAAACACTACAGATTCAGACAAGATCTTTGAAGACAATGGCGTGAGGATCATCGTAGATAAAAAAAGTTTCTTGTATCTGGCAGGAACAGTATTGGAATTTGAAGGAGGTCTGAACGGAAAAGGCTTCGTATTTCGCAATCCTAATGCCCAAAGAACTTGTGGGTGTGGAGAAAGTTTTTCATTATAATTAAATTAAAATGTCAAAATACACAGAAGAAGATTTAAAAATAGAACTCGAAACTAAAGAGTACGAGTACGGTTTTGTTACTAATATTGAGTCGGATACCTTCCCTATCGGACTTTGTGAGGATGTCGTACGCGCAATCTCAAAGAAAAAAGACGAGCCTGAATGGATGACCGATTGGAGGTTAGAGTCCTTCAGAATCTGGAAAGAAATGGTTGAACCTGATTGGGCAAACGTAAATTACGAAAAACCTGATTTTCAAGCAATTTCCTATTACTCTGCACCGATTCAAAAACCAAAACTAGATAGCCTAGACCAAGTTGATCCAGAGTTATTAGACACGTTCAAAAGATTAGGAATATCGATCGAAGAGCAAAAAAGATTGAGTAACGTAGCGGTTGATATCGTTATGGACTCGGTTTCTGTTGCTACTACATTCAAAAAAACACTCTCAAAACTAGGAATTATCTTCTGTCCTATTTCTGAAGCCATCAGAGAATATCCTGATTTGGTCAGAAAACACTTAGGAACAGTAGTACCTCAAAAAGATAACTTCTATGCAGCCCTGAACTCAGCAGTGTTCTCTGACGGAAGTTTCTGTTATATACCTAAAGGCGTAAAATGCCCGATGGAATTATCAACTTACTTTAGAATCAACCAAGGAGGTACCGGACAATTCGAAAGAACACTAGTGATTGCTGATGAAGGAAGCTATGTTTCGTACTTAGAGGGCTGTACAGCGCCTGCTCGTGACGAAAACCAATTGCACGCAGCAGTGGTTGAGCTTATTGCTCTTGACGATGCTGAGATCAAATACTCAACAGTTCAAAACTGGTTCCCTGGAAACAAAGAGGGCAAAGGTGGGGTTTATAACTTCGTAACCAAACGTGGAATCTGTGAGAAAAACGCAAAAATCTCTTGGACTCAGGTCGAAACAGGTTCTGCTGTAACTTGGAAATACCCTTCTTGTATCCTAAAAGGCGATAACTCAATTGGTGAATTCTATTCTATTGCGGTGACCAATAACCACCAACAAGCAGATACTGGTACCAAAATGATTCACTTAGGTAAAAACACCAGATCAACTATTATATCCAAAGGTATCTCAGCTGGAAAATCACAAAACAGCTATAGAGGACTCGTAAGCATTGGCCCAAGAGCCGAAAACGCCAGAAACTTCTCTCAATGTGACTCCCTTCTGATGGGTAATGAGTGTGGAGCGCATACCTTCCCGTATATTGAATCAAAAAACGCTTCTGCAATCATAGAACACGAAGCTACCACGAGTAAAATCGGTGAAGATCAAGTTTTCTATTGCAACCAAAGAGGAATCGATACTGAGAAAGCCATTGCACTTATCGTCAACGGATTCTCAAAAGAAGTACTCAACAAACTCCCGATGGAATTTGCAGTCGAAGCACAGAAGTTACTCGAAATTTCACTCGAAGGATCTGTCGGATAAGTATCTAGAAAATACAGCATACAAAGAAACAATCATCATTTTATCATTTACTGAAAACGCCCCTAGCCCAAAAGTAAAAAGCTTATTCAGTCATAAATCTAAAAAATACTAGACTAATGTTAAAAATAAATAATCTACACGCTTCTGTAGAAGACAAAGAAATCCTAAAAGGACTAAACTTACAAGTAAACGCTGGAGAAATCCACGCAATTATGGGACCTAACGGAGCTGGAAAATCTACCCTATCCTCTGTTATTGCTGGAAAAGAAGAATACGAAGTAACTCAAGGTGAAATCGTTTTCGAAGGTGAAGAGATTGGTGAATTAGCTCCAGAGGAAAGAGCACACAAAGGAATTTTCTTGTCGTTTCAATATCCAGTAGAAATCCCCGGAGTTTCAGTAACTAACTTTGTTAAAACTGCAATAAACGAAACCCGTAAGGCTAGAGGTCAAGAAGAAATGCCCGCTAAAGAAATGCTTCAGCTACTCAGAGAGAAATCTGAGTTACTAGAGATTGATCGCAAGTTCTTGTCTCGTTCGCTAAACGAAGGTTTTTCAGGGGGAGAAAAAAAGAGAAATGAAGTATTTCAGATGGCGGTCCTAAACCCAAAATTAGCCATACTTGACGAGGCAGATTCAGGACTTGACATCGATGCGCTTAGAATTGTTGCTAACGGAGTTAACAAACTAAAAAGCGATGACAATGCAGTAATTATCATCACACACTACCAAAGACTACTTGAATATATCGTTCCAGATTTTGTACACGTACTGATGGACGGAAAAATAGTCAAAACAGGAGGAAAAGAACTAGCGCTAGAGCTAGAAGAAAGAGGTTACGACTGGATCAAAGAAGAATTAGTATAATTTGTTTTTAGGTTTGTTTTCGCAATGAAGGCAAATGATTTAGGAAAAATCATCCCTAAAATACAATTAACCTAAAACCTGAAACCAAAAAAATGGAATTAAAAGATAAATTAGTCTCTTCATTTATGGCTTTTGAGAACAAAGCAACAATAGATGAGGAAATACACAACATACGCAGCTTGGCTATCAAAAACTTTGAAGAAAAAGGATTTCCAGCCAAAAAAGAAGAAGCTTGGAAATATACCTCGCTGACTTCACTATTAAATAATGACTTTAGTGTATTCCCTAATACAGAAACCAATATCGGAATTGCTGATGTAGAAAAATATTTCTTAGACGATATTGATACGTATAAACTAGTATTCGTAAACGGAATATTCAAGCCTTCTTTATCCAGCACAACTCAAGAAGGAATTGATATCTGCCAATTTTCAGCAGCCCTATCAACACCAAAATACAGAGCTATAGTCGATAAATACTTCAACCAAATTGCTCTCAAAGACGAATCGCTTACCTCGCTAAATACAGCTTTTGCCAGTGAAGGAGCTTTTATTATCATCCCGAAAAACAAAGTAGTTGACAAGCCAATCGAGATAGTCTATTTCTCTACTAAAAACGATGATAAACTTTGGTTACAACCCAGAAACCTGATCGTTGTTGGCGAAAATGCACAAGTGCAAATTGTAGAACGCCACCAAAATATCCACAACCAACTCGTACTTACTAACGCAGTAACTGAGATTTTTGCAGACAAAAGCGCTTTGGTTGATTATTACAAAATCCAAAACGATTCGTTAGAGGCAAATCTTATTGACAATACGTATGTGTCTCAACAAGAGAAAAGCAACGTATCTGTACATACGTTCTCATTTGGAGGAAACCTCACAAGAAACAACTTGAACTTCCATCAGATGGGTGAACACATCGAATCTACTCTAAAAGGAATAACCATTATCGAAGGTAAACAACACGTTGACCACTATACTTTGGTAAACCACCTGCAGCCAAACTGTGAAAGCCACCAAGATTATAAAGGTATTTATGGAGATCGTTCCGTTGGGGTTTTTAACGGTAAGATTTATGTGGACAAAATCGCTCAAAAAACTAATGCTTTCCAGCAAAATAATAATATCCTAATCAACGATAAAGCAAGTATCAACGCCAAACCACAACTAGAAATTTTTGCGGATGACGTAAAATGCTCACACGGCTGCACCATCGGACAATTAGACGATACGGCATTGTTCTATCTGCAACAAAGAGGAATTCCTCAGAAGGAAGCCAAAGCACTACTGATGTTTGCTTTTAACAACGAAGTAATCAAAAGTATCAGAATTGCACCACTTCAAGAAAGAGTCTCAAGACTAATCGCGAAGAAGCTTGGAGTTGATTTGGGGTTTAACCTTTAGGTAATCACAAATACACACAATATCACTCAATGGTAGGCTAATTTTTTTTA